>JALHET010000184.1 GCA_022839525.1 Lentisphaerota bacterium | reverse complement strand
TATCCTATAAGGCTTATAAGCTTTTTGTGTATGGTGCGGGTTGGCCACGCGCCGTCTTAAAAAGTGCCGGACACCTCAAAAAAAGGATAGGGACATGAAGATACGTCAAACCATGCTGATGAGGAGTGTGCTGCCGATCACCTGTGCCGGTATTGTGTTCTCGGCACAGGCCGTTTCCTACGTCTGGGACACTGTGCCGGGTACTGTGGGCGCCGGCGACGGGACTGTCACCGGCGGAACGGGAAACTGGAATACCGAATCGGGCAACTGGACCACCGACGCGGGAATGAATAACGTGGCCTGGCCGGGCAGCGGCGCGGACAATGAGGCCGTTTTCGGGGGTACGCCCGGCACCGTAACCCTCTCGGCGGCGGGCGTGGCCGCCAACAGGCTGACCTTTAACACCGGACCGTATACGGTCACAAACGCAACGCTGACCTTAAACGGCACCACGCCCACCATCACCGTGGGTCAGGATGTTTCCGCAAGCATACACTCTGCCGTCGCGAGCCCAGCCAGAGCCACGGCTGATACCGGCCTGATTAAAGAGGGGCCGGGACTTTTGGCGCTCTGCAAAACAAACCGGAATTTCTCCGGCACAGTAGTCATCAATGCGGGCACGCTCACGCTGAACGCCCCCAACCCGGGAAGCGCCAACATGGGAGCCGCCCTGAACAGCGCGCCGATCATTGTGAACAATGGCGGCACGCTGGTGGTCAGCAACAACTGGCTCATCTCCATGTGGGAGCCGGTGACCGTGAACAGCGGAGGAACCCTGACGTTTCCGAAATTCGCACCGTCCGGAGAAATCGACTGCCATTACATGAACAAACTGACCCTGACCGACGCGCTCGTCAACGGGGACGCGCCGTTCCGCCTGGGCAACGGAACCGGAAGGGTCACGGTGAATGCCGGCAGCGCCGGCTCGGTGATCTCCGCCACCATCCATCTTGTGAAATATGGATACAACCCGATTGTCATTTTTGATGTCGCGGACGGCAGCGCCCCCTACGACCTCACCATCACCTCAACCCTCCGCGACATCACGCCGGGCATGGCAGGCGTACCGGTCGTCAAGACCGGGCCGGGCACCCTGCTGCTGACCGGCGCCAGCACCTATGTGGGCCCCACCGTTGTCAGTAACGGCACCCTGCTGGTCAATGGCTCGCTGGCGTCCACGAACACAGGGCTGGTCCATGCCTCCGCAGTACTGGGCGGCACGGGCCGGCTGTCGGGCACGTTCACCCTCGCCAACGGCGCGATGCTGGCTCCGGGCGCCCCGGCCACAGACGGCGGCATCGGGACGCTGACGTTCTGCAATCTGACGCTCTCCAACGTCTGGTACCAGTGCGACTACGGGGTGTCGTCGTCAGATCACGTCAGCGTGACCAACGCGCTGACCCTGCCGGACCGCCTCACCGTTTGCCTGAGTCCTGTCGGCGGTGCCCCGCTGCCCAATGAAATTGTCCTGTTTTCGGCAAACACCTTGACCCGCACGCCTGATTTCTCGAAATGGGACATCATCGGCTGTGAAGGGAGCGTGGCGGTCCGGGACAACACCGATGTGGTGCTCACCATCACGGGCGGTAGCGCGAACACGCTTTATTACTGGGACGTCAACGGCGCCGCGACCGGCGCGGGCGGGACGGCGCCCTCCGGAAGTTGGGACGGCGTTTCGGCCGTGTGGAACACGGACTTCTACGGCGGCGCGGGCATTTTCACCAACCTCACGTCGGCCACGGATCTCCTCTGTTTTTCGGCGGGCTCAGAGGCCACGGGCGCTTACATGGTCGATCTGGGCGGGGGCACGCGGTCGGCCGGCACCCTGATGTTCAAAAACGGTCTGGCCACGTTGACAAACGGGACAGTCGCCTGCGGCGTGTTTGACGTAAAAACCGGAACGGCAGACATCCGGGCCACGGTCGGCGGCACCGGTACGCCCCTCATCAAAAAAGGCACGGGAAACCTTTCGCTCGCAGGCGACAACACCTGCGCGGAGGGCTTGGTCATTAGCCAAGGCCAGGTGACACTGAATCATACCAACGCGCAGGGAAGCGGCCAAATTACCCTGGGCGACGCGAACTCAGGTGACATGCCTGTTACGCTATGCGCCAATGTCCCAGGCCAGAAAATATTGAATCCGATTGTCGTCACCGCAGAAGGTACCGGACCCGTGGCGATTAACGGAACCGGCAAGACACTCGAGTACCTTGGACCGCTGACGCTGAACCGCCCCACTACGCTGGGCGGCAACACAGGGGATCGGTACGTCTACAAGGGAAAAATCAGCGGTGATGTGGGCGTGCTCACGGTCGACTCTGATCGCATTACCTTCCATCAAAGTAGTTCAGCGAATGCCAACACCTTCGTCGGGCGCGTGGTCATCAACCGCGGCAAGACCCTCCAGCCGAACAGCGTTTATGGGCTCTCTCCCTCGCACGCCGTCGAGGTCAACGGAACCCTGTGGTTCGCTTTCGGATACGGCTCAAGCACGTTTACCATCGGCACGCTGACAGGCACCGGCCCTGTGCAACCGTTTTCTGACAAAAGCGCCGACATCCATACCGCAACCGTACAAATCGGAGGAGATAACGGAAGCGGGACGTTCAACGGCACGCTGAACAACTGCGATTACAATAAGTCGATCTTGAGCCTGCAAAAGGCGGGCACCGGCGTCCAGACGCTGTCCGGAACCAACACCTACACCGGGCCGACAACCATCAGCGCCGGCACGCTCAAACTGGGCGTCGCCGACGCGCTGACCAACTCGGCAATCACGGTGGCCTCCGGCGCCACGCTCGACCTCGGCGGCAAGACGCAACACGTGAAGGCGCTGGCCGGCACGGGCGGCACCCTGCGGGTGAATATCGCCGAAGACGGCCTGAGCTGCGGTCAGGTGATCGTTCCCGGCGACCTGAACCTCGCTGGCCTTAATCTGGAGATCGCCGGCGCGGAGCACCTCAAGCCCTCCGAAACATACCTTTTCGCATCCAGTTCGGGCGGCATCCGGAACGGCGTTTTCGCTCAGGCCGCTGTTCCTGAAAAGTGGTTCATCCTGTACACGCCGGCCGGCGCGCAACTGGAGTTTCAGCGGGGAACCCTCTTCAGCCTGAGGTGAGGGCACCGGAACCGGGGAAAGGCAACACTCATGCGGCGAAAACTCTTACATTATCTCGTGCTGGCGGCGGTGCTGCTGGGCGTGCCGTTGGCATGCGCGTGGCTGGGCGGACGGCACGACGTGCTGGACGGCGTGAGCACCTTCCCGCCGCGCACTGAGGACTGGGGGCTTGACCCCTCGAAACTTTGGAACATGCGCCGACCCTTCTCGTGGCCGGTGTTCGCCGCAATGACAACGGGGGTGCTCGCCATAATCGCGCCGTTCGCGTGGCGGGTACTGCGGGGAGGCCAAGCAAAGTGCGGCGGAACCTATGAGACCGCTAAGGCCGCCTTCCCGAAGTTCGGCTGGGCCGGGCTTGCGCTGGGCGCGGGAGGATGGTTTTTGGCGTGGAACCGGTTTCCCTGGTTCGCGTGGGGTCAGCCGCACACCTACCTGCTCGTCTGGGCCGGTTATATCCTCACGATAAACGCGCTGTGCGTCAAGCGGTCTGGGCGATGCCTCATGACCGCCTACCCTGTGCCCTACGCCTTGCTCTTTCCGGTAAGCTCGGCGTTCTGGTGGTTCTTCGAGTACCTGAACCGGTATGTTTGGAACTGGTATTACCGGGGTGTGGACGGCATGAGTGCTGCGGAGTACACCTTTTTCGCGACGTTCAGCTTCGCGACCGTGCTGCCCGCGGTGACCGCCACGGCGGCATGGCTGGGAACGTTCAGGCCTTTCGCGGATAGTCGGCTCTGCGGGCTCGCGCGGTTTGATGTGCGCCGTCCCGCAAGCGTGGCGGGGCTGATGCTCACAGCGGCGGTTGGGCTGACCGGCATCGTGTTCTGCCCGGACATCACCTTCCCGCTGCTCTGGATATCCCCGCTATCGGTCTTTCTCGCGCTACAGGTGCTGATGGGTGAGCCGACCGTGCTGGAGGATCTCAAACACGGCGATTGGAGGCTGGTGGTTCGTTTCGCGCTGGCGGCACTGATCTGCGGCTGTTTCTGGGAGCTGTGGAATTTCCGCAGCCTGGCGAAATGGGTCTACGCCGTCCCCTACGTGCATGCGTTCCAAGTGTTCGAGATGCCGGTGGTAGGGTTCGCCGGGTATTTGCCGTTCGGGCTGGAATGCGCCGCTGTGTCAGCCTGGGTACTGCCCGTCTTGGCCGGGATCGGGAAAAAGGATTAGATGGGACTCTCCCCCTCTTCTGCTGGCTTATTTTCGGCGTCGCCTACTGCGGGATCGCGTCGGGCAGCCTGCCGGGCCTGATGATCGACCGGACGGGTATCGCGCTGCTAGGTGCGATCGCCATGGCGGCGGCGGGCGTGCGCCGCTTGACACCAAGAGCGGTTAACATGCATAATCTCTTTATGGAATGGTCTGTTTAGAAATTAATCCCGTGCAGTAAAAAGGAAGAGAGCGGGGACAGGCGCTTGAAAAATCATTACTGGCTCGGATGTTGTGACAGTCATCCGGGTCTTCGCCGTTTGGGTTCCAGATGTGAATCCAAAGAGCCACAGGAAAGGCAGATAGCTATGATCAATATGAAACATTCGCTTTTCGCAATCGCTATGCTGTATTCAGCTCATGCGCTGGCCGCGGTCACGATGTCCAAGGTTGCCGAATACGATTTTGCCGTGGATGGATGCGGCGGCATCACCTACGCCGGCGGGAACCAGTTCTATGTTCTCCGTGACCACGGCACCAACGGGTTCGCCGAACTCTATCCGCTGACGATCAACTTCAACGCATCTTCCGGTGTGATTACCTCGCAGACGCTTGGGACCGCCGTACAGCCGGGAATGCTGAGGGATGCGGAGGGCATCGCTTACGACCCCGGTAGCGGCGCGCTCTGG
>JALHET010000183.1:4999-6335 GCA_022839525.1 Lentisphaerota bacterium | reverse complement strand
CGGCCTCCGTCATGGCCACCGCCAGCATTCCCAAGCCGATTCTGAACATTTGCCGTTTCATGTCGATGTGCAACCCAGATAAACCCAATCATTGTCATTCTAAAAAAACATCAGCAGCAAAACAACCGCAATTCACTACAGCAATTAAAGGCGCATGGCAGACTCTCAACAACGGCTGTTTTTCGGGCGCATGAGGTGCCGCGGCTCAATACCGCGAAAGGTATTTCCCCATCAGTTTCTCCATGCGCGTCTCAAGCCAGGGCGTAACCTTCCAGAAATCCCGCAGTTCGAGATACTCGCTGACCGCGCCCGCCTGCCCCGGCTTCACGCAAAACTCCGCCTTGAGCAGAATGTTCCGCGCCGTGGCCTCGGCCGAGACGAACTCCATCACGTTGACGCGGAAACCTAACATCCGGAGGATCTGCGCGCGGAAGGTGTCCGTCAGCAAATCGGCCAGCCGTTCGCGCAGAATGCCGTGCCGCATCACGGCCTGCATCGGCCCGCCCTCTTTCAGCGACGTGTGCAATTCGTGCTGGCAACACGGCACACACAGCAGATAGCGGGACTTCCATTCGATGCCGCGGGCCAACGCCTCATCCGTGGCCATGTCGCAAGCGTGCAGGCTCAACACCAGATCCGGTTCGAACCCCGGCTCGCTGTCCGCAATCTCCCCCTCAACAAAGCTCACCCGCGACGCGACGTCCAGAGTGTCCGCCAGCGCGCGGGCCGTCTCGATCACATCGGCCCTGCGGTCAATGCCGCATACGCGCACGTCATATCCGCGCGTCTGGGTCAGATAGGCATACACCGCCAACGTCAGGTACGCGCGCCCGCACCCGCAGTCCACAACGTTCAACGTTTTCTCGTTACGCCCGTCGAGCACGGAATCGATCACCTTCAGGAACTGGTTCACCTGATCGTACTTACCGCGCATCGAAGCCCGGATGCGCCCGTCAGCGTCCGCGACCCCGATCGCCTTCAGCAACGCTCCCGAATCGAACGACGTCAGCGGCTGCCGCTTGACGCGGTCATGGGCTGGCTGCGCGTCGGCCACGCGGCTCATCGCCGCGCTGCGCGACACCAAGGCCCTTGCCCTTTCTGGTCACGCGCACATGCAGGTCGCCCAAGGCCGTCATCAGGTGCAGCTCGCGCGGCCCGGTCTGCTCCAGCATGTCCTCCAGACCTTTCCGAGCCGCCTCCGGGGCGAAATTTTTGAACGTCGTCTGGCCCGCCTCCGTCATTTCGCCCTGATACCGCTTCTCGCCTTTGATCGCCACCGGACGCAAACTCGTCCGAAACGTGCTGCCGCCCCGGCGCACCACTTGCGTCACCTTCA
>JALHET010000183.1:0-4980 GCA_022839525.1 Lentisphaerota bacterium | reverse complement strand
AACCCGGCTCCTCAAAAACCCGCTTGCGGATCTCCCCGGCCAACTCCTCCGGCAACTCTGTACGCGGCATCTTCACCCACTTTCCGGCTCTTGCGCATCACCCCACGCTCAGCCCTCCTATTCCAACATACGGAGTTAGTGTACGACATCCGAACGGGCGAGGGGAGATAAAATTCACGCATGATGGCGCTACGCGCGCAAGGCCGCTCTAATGAAAGGAACGTCCCCGCCTTACGCGGGGACGTTCCTTTTATGCGCTGGGGAAAGTGCGGCGTGATTGAATCACGCCTTGCAATGGCGCTTGCGCAGCTTCGCCGAGGTGTTCTTGATGCCCTCGATCATATCCGTGATGTTTTGCTCCGTAAGCCGCGGGTGCATCGGGATGTTGAACTCGCGGTTGTAGAAGAACTCGTTCGCCCCCGGACACTGATCGGGATCGTAACCCATGCGCTTCAAGCCCGTGAAGTGGTAGGTCGGCTGATAGTGGAGGATGCCCTGCACGCCTTCCTCCTGGTAGAGAACCTGCATGAATGCGTCGCGCGACGCGCCAAGTTCCTTCTCGTTCACGCACACCGTGTAGAGGTGATAGCTGTGGTAGCAGTTCGGATCCTCGTAGACCGCTTCGACACCGGGGACGTCCTTGATGCCTGCGGTGATCTTGTGCGCGATCTCACGGCGCTTGTTGATGAGCATGTCGAGCTTGTCGAGCTGGCAGCAGCCGACCGCCGCCTGGATTTCGTTCATGCGGTAGTTCGACCCCCAGTGGCCGTTCCACGGGATGACGTCGAAGTGCGCCGGCATCCAGTACTGAATCGGATCGGTGCGCTTCTTCGTGATCTTGCCGAAACGCCACTCGGGGTTGTTCGGGTCGGCGAGCTGGTCATTCCAGGTCTGCGGCGTGTTGCTCATGCAGCGGAGGTTCTGGATGCCCTTCGCATATTCGTCGTCGTTGGTGGTGATCATACCGCCCTCGCCGCAGGTCGTAATGTTCTTGAGCGAATGGAAGCTGAACGCGCTGCAGTCGCCGATCGAACCGGCCATGCGTCCCTTGTAGCTCGAACCCGTCGCGTGCGCGCAATCTTCAAGAACCTTGAGACCGTGTTTCTTCGCGATCTCCATGATCGGATCCATATCAACCATCTGTCCGGCGTAATGGACCACGTAGATCGCTTTCGTCTTTGAGGTGATTTTGCGCTCGACGTCGTTGGGGTCGATGTTGAACGTGCGGGGATCGATGTCGGCGAAGACGGGCTTGCCGCCCTCCTTAAGGATCACGAGGCTCGTCGCGACGAACGTGTTCGGCGTGACAATCACTTCATCGCCCGGCTTGATGTCGAAAAGCTGGGTGATGACATGCATGCCCGTCGTGCAGTTCGAGCACGCGAAGGCATACTTCGTGCCGTGCTTCTTCGCGAACTTGTTCTGGAACTCCTGGGTCTTCGGCCCCATCGTCAGCGAATCCTGCGCCATGGCCGCGATCGCGGCGTTACGCTCGGCATCGTCGTAAATGCTGCCCATGAATGAATAGGGCACTTTCAGTTTCACGCCGTCATTGGTGGCGTAGCTCGAGGTGATTCCGCCTTCGGAATCGGCACCGGTGTAATGATCGTTTTTAACGGCCATTTCGTTGTTCCTTTCGTTTTAGTTGAAAACCGTGACATTCAATCGACAGACTCTTCAATGAAAATGTGCTCGAAGCCGGCGTCGTGCATGATCTTCGCCGCCAAGAACGTCTTCTCGCAGTAATCGGACTGATAGGAGAAGTAGTCCTTGTAGTAGTACTCCTCGTGCGTCGCGTAGATCACGTATTCCTCCCCGAGATGCGGGGCGAACCCCTCGCGCAGCTTGTTGAGCGCCCAGAGGTTCAGGCAGGGCGCTCCGCTGCTGAGCCTCTTGAGGTTGATGCCGACGTCGCGGTCGAAACAGGTGACGTAGGTGCTGCGGGTCGGCTCGGCCTGCTCCTTGAGGAGATGGTTGTAGCCGCACGCCGAAGAGTCGATCGCGACGTTGGGTCCGCCGCGGCTGTAGAGCGCGGTCTCGGGCTTGCGGTTGTTCTCGACGCGCATGGCGTGCCCATAGGGAAGACACGAGTAGTCGCCGGTGTATTCATAGCGGTCTCCGGTCGAAACCCACACGACCTTCGCGCCGCAATCCTTGAGGGCGCGAAGACCGTCCTTCGAGACTGGCCCCCAGTGAGGCACCACCGCGAGAGCGAACATCCCCGGACCCGCGAAGCGCTCCACCTCAGTGATGGTGCGGTCCCAGACATACTTGACGTCCTTGTATTCCGCGTTGATGAAGGGATAGTCGGGAAATTCCTGAAGCGAATGGAAGCCGAACTTGAGCCAGTCCTTCGCCGCTTGGAACTCGGCCTTCCAGACGTCGGGCATATCCTTGAGGCAAAACTCGTCCGTCGTGTAGTAGAAATCGTTGCGGTAAAAGACGTTGAGCTGCACCTTCAGCCCGTACTTCTCGTGCGCCTCCTTGAGGTGCCCGAGGAAGCGGTGATCCCAGCACGACTTCGGTTTCATCGCGGCGAGATCGCGGAAAATCCAAATCACGTCGTCGATGAAGAACGAGCACTTCTTGCCTTTGCCCTTGAACCGCTTGCATTCGCGGAATTCAAAGTCCACGATCGTCGGCCCGAGCAATCTGCCGCGCTTCGCCTTCTGCCCGGCGGCGGCGGCATTGAGCGAGGGCGACGTGAGTGAAAGGCCTTGCGACGCGGCGTCTTCGGAAGTCGTTGTGGCGCACCCAGCAACCGCCAACGCCGCGCTTCCCGCACCCATCCAGATGAATTCCCTTCTGTTCATATCCTTTCCTTATCTTTTAACCGTTCCTAACTTTCATATGCACAGCTAGTTGTCACCCTTCTTCTCCTTGCCGAGGAGAGCCTCAACGCCGGCGATGTCACCGTAGTATTGCTCGCTCCAATTGTAGACCGGAATGTCGTGCGCCCTGCGGAAGGCGACGAGCTTTTCGGTGTTGGCCTTCGACGTGTGGGCGACCGCCTCGAAGAAGACCTTCGCATGCTCGTGGGCGATGCGGAGGTTCTTGAGAAGCGCCTTCTGCGGTGCGGCGAGCGGTTTCGCCTCTGCGGCGGCGAGGAACTTCTCCGCAACGAGAAAGTCCTCGGCCGTGTAGTAGTCCTTCAGGTTCTTAAGGAGCCCGCGACCGAAATTGAACCACTTGCCCTTGGTGACAATGACGTCCATGTTCGGCTCGAGCCGCTTGTTCCAGACCTCTTCGCGCCAGAAACGGTGATACGCCTTCACGTCAGGAGCAGCTGTGCCGTAGGCCTGACAGTAGTGGTCTTCCCAGTAGTCGTAGGGCTTGGACGGATCCTGCATCGCATGGAAAAGGATGTAGCGGTCGAGCCAGCCAAAGGAGTGCTTGGGAACCGAATTGGCGTCGTAGTCGAAGCCGATCGCCCCTTGCGAATAAAGGTACTTGAAGAGGTTGAAGAAATGCTCTTCGAATCCGCACGGCAGATACGTACACGTAAAGTAGTGATGGCGGTTTGGACGGTAGAAGAAGTGTTCGAGCCCAGCCTTCTTCCACCCGCCGACGTAGTCCTTCACGTAGTCGTCGGTAAAGATCGTCGGAACGATGCCGACGATCGACGCGGGATCGGGCTTCTCGCGCGCCGGCGCGTCCTGCGTGGCGTTGTAGGCGTAGTAACAGACCTTCACGTCCGGACGGTGCTTACGCGCCGCTTTGAGAACCGTGTTACCGAAATACACGTAGCGGTCGGCATAATGCGTTTCCCACTTGGGGTCAACTCTCTCCGGCACAACGTCCAGCGCCTTGCAAGCGGGACACTGGCAGGAGTTTTGCCCGGGCACGTCGTTCTCGCAAAGGTTGATGTACTCGCCCTTGCCAGCCTTGATCCAGCCCTTCACGATCTGCGCGACGAGCCCCGTCGAGGTGCAGCACATCGCGAGCGTATTGCCGGTGTCGGCGGCATAGACCGCGATATTGCCGGTTAGCTCATCCGGCTTGGCGTTCGAAGGGCCGCGGATGCCGTCCTTGCGCATCGCGAAGTAGTCGCGGTGATCCTTGCCGTATTTCTTCCAGTGGCCGGTGAAGGCGTGCCCGTAGACCGGACTATCGTGGCGCCCGGCACGCATCCGGCGGGCGAAAGCCGAATTGGGCGCATCCGCACGGTAGCGGATGGTGCGGATCTTGAGTTCTGGAACCCACGCGCCAGAGAGATCGGTGATCACGAGCGGATTCATCTCCGCGAACGAGACATCGTCCCCTCCCGGCCAACGCACGCCGAGCGCATTTTCGAGAAAGTCGAGAACCGCGAACCGGGCTTTGCCGCGGAAGACCGCGTTCGTCTTCGTCACTTCCCACGCGCACCCCTCCTCGTTGTCCCCGAGTTTCCCGGGTTCGAAAGCGAAGACGAAATCACCCTTCTCCGCTTTCGATTTCAGCGGAATCCCGACGCCGGTGATGAGTTTCAGATGACGCGCCAATTCATCCGCAGCGTCTTTTTCCTTGCCGCCCGTCGTCACGATCACCGCCTTCGAAGGAATCACCGTGACCCTGCTGTCGACGGTTCTTACGCACCCGGAAACCGCGAGCGCTATCGCGCCCAGACCCACCATGATCGTTCTCAGTCTCATTCCGCGTCTTGTTCCTGTTCAATTCCTTTTTGGAAGAACGTCTTTACCTTGCATGAACCGCTCAGCCCAGCCACTCGTCCATGAGCTTCTTCGCCGGCGGCATCAGATCAAACGCGTCGTCGAAATAGGGACGGGTGAAATCACGCGTCTGGCACCAGGGCGCCATCATGAGGCCCTTGAGGCGCTCGGGCTTCACGCGCGCTTTGTCGCGGCAGTACTGGAGAGTGAGCAAGGGATTGTTATAGTCACGGACGCGCCAGTCGCCGCAGCTCGAACAGCACGGCACCTGATCGTAACCGCCCTCCTCGAGCCAGTCGTAGGCGTGCACCATCGGGTACAATTCGCTTTT
>JALHET010000182.1 GCA_022839525.1 Lentisphaerota bacterium | reverse complement strand
GCGAGTCGGGGCGCGCGCTGATCGGTTATTATTCCGTGTTGCTCATCAACGTGCTGGACTCCGCCATCTATGAGGAAAAAGAGGCGCCCGAGAACATTCCGGAGCCCCAGCCGGAAGCGCTCGAGAACATGATGTATGTCTCGCGCACGCTGAGCCTCAAGAACCTCCAGGAGTCGTTCAACGACGCGCTGTATTACCGCGAAGAGATCCAGAAAGCCTTCAAGCACGGCGATATCACCCTGCGCCAGCACGCCGCCGCCGACTGCCTGTTCTGGTATATCCTCACGCGTATCCGGGAGCTACTGCCCGGCCTGAAGGTCGTGCCCAAAGACCTGCTCGGGCTCGACACGCTGCTCGCCGATGTGTACTACTGTAATTTCAGCGTTTTTCAGTCCCTGCCCGACGCGTGGGCGATCGACCAGCTTTTCCCGATTATGCCGGTCCACCGCCTGACCGAGAGACCGACGCGCATGGCCTGCCTCTCAGACATCACCTGCGACTGTGACGGGCGGATCGACAGCTTTATCGACCAGCACGACGTCAAGCCTGTCTTGCCGGTGCATACGCTGCGCCGCGGCGAACCGTACATGCTCGCGGTCTTTCTCGTAGGTGCCTACCAAGAGACGCTCGGTGACCTCCACAACCTGTTCGGCGACACCAATGTCGTCAGCGTGCAGGTCGACGAGGACGGCGACATCGATTACGTGCAAGAGCTGCAAGGCGACACGGTAGGCGATGTGCTGAGCTACGTCGAGTACCGCCCCGAACGGCTGATGGAGCAGTTCCGCGCTCTCGCCGAGGACGCGGTCAAGGCCCGGCGCATCACCCCTGCCGAACGCCGGGAGATCCTCGCCGCCTATGACGCCGGCCTGCGCGGCTACACCTATTTCGAGCAGTGAGCCGCATCTGAACAATGGGGGCGCGCTCTGGGCTTGCCTGATCTTGTTGTTTGCCCGTCCGGTTCTATTTCGGTAATATACCGGGCGTCATACTACTGTGTCTACGGAGACGTTGTTTTTCAACTTCAACCCCAACCACTTCACAGCTCAGAAGGGATGTTTCATGCCTAAAGTTCTGATCATTGGCGCTGGCGGTGTCGGCGCGGTCGTTGCCCACAAGTGCGCGCAGGTTCCCGAGGTTTTCACCGACATCGTGATCGCATCGCGCACCAAGTCGCGGGTGGATGCGCTGGCTCGTCAGCTTCCGCGCAAGGTCACCACGGCTCAGGTCGACGCCGACAATGTGCCTCAGACGGTTGCGCTTTTGAAGAAGCACAGGCCCGACCTCGTGATCAATGTGGCGTTGCCGTATCAGGATCTCCACATCATGGACGCCTGTCTTGAGGCGGGCGTGCATTACATGGACACGGCCAACTACGAGCCGCCCGACACCGCAAAATTTGAGTACACATGGCAGTGGGCCTATCAGGACCGGTTCAAGAAGGCTGGGCTCATGGCGCTGCTCGGATCGGGGTTCGACCCGGGGGTCACCAGCGTTTTCTGCACCTACATTCAAAAACACTTCATTCCCGCCATCGACGAGATCGACATCATCGATTGCAACGCGGGTAGCCACGGCCAGCCCTTCGCCACCAACTTCAACCCCGAGATCAACATCCGGGAGGTCACCGCCAAGGGTCGGTACTGGCAGGCGGGCAAATGGATCGAGACGGAACCGCTTTCCGTCAAATCGCCCTTCACCATGCCGGACGGGCTCGGCACGCTCAACGTCTACCTGATGTACCACGAGGAGCTGGAATCGCTCGGCAAGCACATCAAGGGTCTCAAGCGCGCGCGGTTCTGGATGAGCTTTTCGGACAACTACCTCAAGCACCTCGAGGTGCTGGGCAATGTCGGCATGACGCGTATTGACCCCGTGCGGTTCAACGGTGTCGACATCGTGCCGCTCCAGTTCCTGAAGGCCCTGCTGCCCGACCCCGCCTCGCTCGGCCCGCTGACCAAGGGCAAGACCTGCATCGGCTGCCAGGTCAAGGGACGCGACGCCACGGGCAAAGCCAAGACGGTCTTCATCTACAACGTCTGCGACCACGAGGCGTGTTACAAAGAGGTCAAGTCGCAGGCGATTTCGTACACCACCGGAGTGCCCGCCATGATCGGAGCGAAAATGATCCTTACAGGAAAATGGGCCGGCAAGGGCGTTTTCAACATGGAGCAGTTCGATCCCGACCCCTTTATGGACGCCCTCAACGCGCACGGCCTGCCCTGGAAAGTGTTGAAGAAAAGAGTCTTTAAAAAGCCCTGACGGCTGATCCTGCGTTTTTTACAAAAAAATCCGCTATATTTTGTCCGGTACGGCTGATTAGCAGTAGGGTGAGATGATATGACCGGCCGGAGAATAGGGCAGGACGCCCAGCAGCAGGCTTTTGTGGAAGAATTGACGAACGCGCAATTCGACCTCTTGGCCTACATTTCCGTGATGATCGGCAACAAGTCCGACGCTCGCGACGTGCTGCAGGAGACAAACCGCATGTTGTGGGCAAAGGCGGCCGATTACGATTTTGCCCGCCCCTTCCTGCCGTGGGCGCGCGCGTTCGCCCATTATGAGGCGTTGCGTTTCCGCAAGACGCGCCAGCGTGACCGTCTGGTGTTTACGGATAGAGTCTTTGAGAAGCTCTCCGCAACTTATCTGGCAGACCCGCAGCCGGTGGATCGCCGTCTGGACTGGCTGGATGCGTGCATGGATAAACTGGCCGATTCCCAGAAGGAGCTGATCCGGGCGAAATATTCCGAACGCCTTTCGGTCGTCCAGATCACCGCCCGGTTCGGGTGTTCCCCTGCGTCGGTGGTTTCCCTGCTCTACCGCATCCGCCAGGCGCTGGCGCGGTGCATCGAGGAGCACAGGAGACGGGAGGAGGCCTCATGCCTGTGACGCCTCCCGGTTTCTACGCGCTGTGCCATGCGGTCATGGAAGGGGAAGCCTCGGCCGGGGAGGTCGCCCGGTTCCGCTCTCTGGTCGCGTCTGACCCGGCCTGTCTGGAGCTTTACCGGCAGCAGATGGAGATCGATGTGTTGCTGACCGTGACCGGTGCCTGTGGCGGTAGCGCCTCAAGGCGTCACGTTCAACCGGTTCCGGCCCGGCGTCCGCGCGTGCGGATCCTGTGGAAAAAGGTCGCCGCGGCGGCGGCATTGCTGTTGGCCGGCGCGGGTCTCTGGTATGGCGTCCCCCGTCTCCCGTCCGCCGCCTCCCGTCCCCGCCCGTCTCCTGTCCCCTCTGTCTCCCCCGTCACGATGGTGGAGTGGAAGTGGGCGTGGGGTCTGGAACTGCCGCCTGAGCTTCCGGGGAAGGTCAGCCTCGCCAAGGGGCAGGCCAAGGTGCGGCTGCCGTCGGGGGTGGAGCTGTCGCTGCTCGGGCCGCTGGAGATGGAGGTCGAGAGCGGCATGGGGGTGCGGCTGATTGCGGGGCGGCTGGTGGCGTGGGTGCCTCCGCGCGCGGGCGGGTTCACGGTGCGCGCGCCGGGGCTGATGGCGTGGGACATCGGGACCGTTTTCTCTGTGGCGGCGGACGCGGAGGGCAGCAGCCTGTTCGTGTTCAAGGGGAGCGTGCAGGCGCTGGACGGCGAGGGCAGCGGCGTGGACATCTGCGGGGCGGGCGAGGGCGTGTGGGCGGCGGCGGGTGGCCGGACGCCCCTCAAGGTGGCGGCGGAAGGCGAGGCGGGTGAACGCCTGTTCGGTGGGGTGCGCGGTTACGCCGCGCTCGCCGAGCCTGAGAAAGCGCTCGACGCGGCACGCCGGATCGGGGAACTGTGGGTGGCGAAATACGTTCCCGAGGAGGCGGAGCGCGCGCGGGAGACCTTTCGGCGGCAGGCGGCCCTGCGGCACGCCCCGAGGCCGGTTCCTTTCACGAAAAAAGCGTGGGTGCGGCCTTCCGCGCCCCTACATGAGAAGGAGGTAGCAAGCATGAATGCAACACGCGCGGCGGCGGTTCTGGCCGCGGCGGCACTTTCGGCTGGGACGGTCTCCGCTGTTTCAGAGCCGGTGCCGGTGGACGCGTTTCCGGGCCGGGACAACCGGCACTGGATAACGGTGCGCACAAACGCGGTTCCCCTCAGATGGGAGTGGAACACGAACGCGGCCAGCGCCCGGTTGGCCATTGCCGGCATGAACGGGACGGTGGTGACGGACTTTCCTTCCGCCACGTCGAATTGGGTTTGGACCGCCTTCAACTCCGCTGTGCCGCCCTCTGAGGACGTCTATGCGCTGACGCTGACATTTTATGGCGGCGGCGGAGCGGTCGTCGGCGCGATGACCTCGCGGCTGGCCGTGGTGTCGGGCGCGTTCGGGCAGACGTCTGTCGACCCCTCCCCTGGAAAAGGCGCGGCGTGGAACAAGGTCAGCGAAAACGCCGTGATCCCTTACGACGCGGGCTGGACAGAGGCCACGGCTGCCGCGGCGTCAGCGCAATTGGTGATCGCGAAAGCGGGCGGTTTGGTGCAGACCAACACGCTGGCGGATGCATCCGGCTATTACGGCTGGAAAACAAAGACAAGCGTCTGGGGCTACGGGACGTTCGGTTTGGCTCTCTCGTTCCCCGGAACGGTGACGAATGAATGGGATGCCACGCTCGTACGTGTGCCGGACGGGTTCATGTTCAGCGTGAAGTAAACGAAGTGCGGCCGGCGCGAGCCGACCACCTGACCCGCTTCGGCCCGGGTCGATTCGGGACGATTCATGTCGGACAAAAAAGAAGACGGAGAAAACAGCAATGACAACAAAAATGAAAATGGTTTTGGGAAGTTTTGCCGCGTGTCTCGCGCTTGGCGCGATGGCTGACGGGCCGGTGATCAGCGATGTGACGGTGCGGCAGCGCTGGCCGTGGAGCAAACTGGTGGACATCGACTATGTGCTCAGCGGTGCGCCACAGGGCATGGACATCGCGGTCTCGGCGTTCAACGGCTCGAGCCCGCTCCCGCTGACGGAAGCGTCCCTGACGGGCGACCGCTTTAGCGTGTCGGACGGCGCGCGCCGGATCGTCTGGGAT
>JALHET010000659.1 GCA_022839525.1 Lentisphaerota bacterium | reverse complement strand
CTATATGTACGAACAGGAAGGCGCTTTCACGGTCGCCGATTCGCTGAACGGCATTTCCGACAAGCTTGTCCGCCGCCATCCCCATGTCTTTGGCGAAACTGACGGCTTTGAAGGCCCGGACAGCGCTGAGCGCACCGATACCGCCGACAAGGTGCTCGCCCAGTGGGACGTGATCAAGCGCGGAGTCGAAGGCCGCAAGGCGGACTCTATTCTGGACGAGGTTTCCCGCGGCATGCCCGCGCTCGAGCGGGCGCACAAGCTGCAGAAAAAGGCGGCGAAGGCGGGCTTCGACTGGAATGCGCTCGACGACGTCTGGCCCAAGGTGGACGAGGAGCTTGCCGAACTGAGGCATGCCGTCGCCCAGGGCGGAAAGACCGAGATCGAGGACGAACTCGGCGATTTGCTCTTTTCTATTGTGAACGTTGCGCGCCACCTCAAGGTCGACCCCGGCGTCGCGCTTACCAGAACGAACGCAAAGTTCACCGCACGCTTCAAATACGTCGAAAAAACCATGAAGGAGGCCGGCATCCCGATGGACAAGGCCCACCTCAAGGAAATGGACGTCTTCTGGGAAGAGGCGAAGCGTGCGCTCGCTGCACTGCCTGCGACATTACCCGCGACACTACCCGCGACACTACCCGCGACACTGCCCGCGACACTGCCCGCGACACTGCCCGCGACACTGCCCGCGACACTGGACAGCGCCTGATGCCGAAAGCGCGCCGCAGTTCGCGCAGTTCGCACTGTTCGCGCAGTTCGCGCAGTTCCCACTGTTCGCACTGTTCGCACTGTTCGCGTTATCGGCGCCTGCCGTTTGCCCTTGTCCTCGCGGCGCAGTTGTGCGTCCAGTTCGGCGTCCCTCTCGCCCCCGCCGTGGCTTTCCTTTCCTGCGCGATCCTCGCGTCGTGCAATTTTAACATCGACGACAATCCTGTCGACCCGAATACAGGCCCCGCCGACCGGTGGGAAACCAAACGGTTTACGGTTGCCGGCGAATCCGGGGTCTATCTTTCCAGGACGTACAAGAACGACGAGTTCCAGTACTACGAAGAACTCTATGCAGATCCAGATACTACAACGATGCCTGTAATCGAACAGGTCAAGCGATTCTCTGCCTTGGGCGAACTTCGCTACATCGAGCGATACTCGATTTCCGATGACGGAACGGTTCTCAGGGTGTTCCGGTACACTGCCGAAGGCGAGCTGCTGTATTCGAAGGCGTATGTGTATGACAGCTCCGGTGATTCGGGCAAGCTGGTTCGCTGGTATTATTTTGGTGCAGACGGTCTTGCCTCGAGCGCGCTTGCATACAAATGGGAAGAGGATGATTCGGGCCGGCTTCTTGCCGTTGTTTCATTCGCGCCTGTCTCGGACACTTATTCTACACTCGAATCCAAATCCTCCGTAAGCTGGTTCTACCTCCCCAATTCCAAAGACTG
>JALHET010000181.1 GCA_022839525.1 Lentisphaerota bacterium | reverse complement strand
GAAAAGTTGGACCGAAAGCACAAGGCGGGCGACGGCGCCGAAGCCGAAATAGCCGATCCCCGCAGCGGCTAACGTTCCCACTAAACGTCCCATCTCGCCGGAACAGCCCCGCACGAACCCGCGGATCACGAGGAACGCGACGCCGCCGAAGGCCAGATAGTCCACAAATCCCGCCTCTTTAAAAAAAGTCATCATAGGCACATCCGACACTGGTAAACTTGCTTATTTGAGGGGAAGCGCCCGCACCCACTTCTCGTAGGCGGGACGGTTCTTGTCACCCGGACGCAACAGGGAAAGGTAGAATTCGCCATACGCGCGCGCTTCGGGCAAACGTGTCTCGGCGTACCGGATCCGTGCCATAAGCTCGGCACTGGCCGGGTTGAACGGGCTGCGGGCGATCGCGCGGTCGAGGAGCTTCGCCGCTTCGGTGTAGCGCTTCAGTTGGAACGCCAGCTCCGCCGCCTGCAGATAACTGTCCTGATGGTTGGGGTTGATCGCCGCCGCGCGCCGGAAAGCCTCTACCGCCTCGGCGCGCTGCCCCTGAATCTTGTAGGTCATGGCGAGCCCATACGCCGCACTGAAGGTGAGCGGGTCTGCCGCCAAGGCATCGCGGAACGCCTTGGCCGCTTTGGAATATTGCTTGGCGGCATGCAGGCGGGCACCCTCTTGCAGCAGCCGGGCCGCGGCCGCGGGGTCTCGCCGCAGCCCCTCCGCCTCCTCGGCCTGAGTCCGCGCCAGATTGAGGCGGAGCCGCTTGATATTGTTCTCCGCCTTCTCGCGGTGGCGGTCGCCTTTGGGCGCAAGGCGCACATACAGCTCGAACTGGTCGAGCGCCTCTTCGCGCAGATTGAACTTGTCGCGGTAGAGGCTGGCCAGATTGTAGAACGCCGGCGCGTACAGGCGGTTGTGCCACTGCGCGCGAAGCAGATACAGCCGCGCCAGATCGTTTCGGTTACGCGCCATTTCCGTCAGCGCCAGCGACGTCAGCACACGCGCCTTGGCCTCGTCGCCAGCGGCGGTCGCCAGTGCCTTCTCAAAATAAGCCTGCGCTTTGGGCTGGTCGTTCTGCAGGTAGGCGATCTGGCCCAGGCAGGCCGTCGCCTCGCTGTGGTCTGGCGCCAGTTCCAGCACCGCGTTGAAGGCCGCCAGGGCGGGCTCCATATCGCCTTGGTACAGATGGGCGAGCCCCAGATGATAATAGAGCGGGGGCGAATCGGTCAGCCGCTTGGTGGCGCGGGTAAACTGCGCGATCGCCGCCGGATAGTTCTTCTCGTTGAACGCCGCCAGCCCCTGCTTCATGGCGCTCTGCCCCGAACCCGAACCGCACCCCCCCGCCAGTAGGCCAACCAGGGTAAGGACAAGAAGCTTCTGTATGCGAATCATAAAGGCACCACCTTGCCATCCCCGTGCCCGCCACCCGGCAGGCGTACAGGGAAACAGTAAAACGAGGCTTATAGTACCGCAGATGCCTGCGTGCCGCAATAACGGAAAACGAGATTGTCGCACGAACGCGAAGTGCAACGGAGTGCGGTATGCAGATTCTGATCGGTTTTTTGTATGTGCTCGAAATCTTCGTGTGCTTTTTGCTGGGCGGGGTGATCCTGCTGCAGAAGCCGAAAGAGGGCGGACTGGGCGTCAGCTTCGACAGTCTGGCGTGCGAGGCGGGCATATCCCCCTCGCTGTTCATCATCCGTTTCAAACAGCTCACCGGCCTGCCTCCCCATCACTTCCAGCTTGCCTGCCGCCTGGAGAAGGCCAAGCGCTTGCTGGCCGAGACCGACACGCCGATCTCGCAACTGGCGCTTGCTCTCGGCTTTTGGGCTTCGCAGCACTTCTCCAGTCACTTCAAGCGCGCCTACGGCATCACCCCAAACGCCTGACGCCGACGCGCAGTATGCGGCGCTACGGAGTGAGCATTTAGGAGTTGCTCGGTCAGTCAGGCACGATGGCGCCGTGCGCCGTCAGTAAGGCCTTCACCTCTGCAATTGGAAGTTGTCCGGGCGTCGCACCGCGTTGCGCGGCCAGCGCGGCGGCGGCCCCGGCGGCCTGGCCGGTCGCCATGCAGGTCGCTTGCACCCGCAGTGCCGAATTGGCGTGGCGGTCGCTACTGATGCAACGTCCGGCCACCAGCAGGTTGCGGCTGCCTTTCGGGATCAACGCGCGCAACGGCACGGTCGCCACCACGCCTTCCTCCAAGTGCGCCGGTCGTACGCCCGACGTTTTGTCATGCAAATCGATGGGGTAGAAGGCGTAGCAGACCGAATCTTCCCAGTGTTTTCCCGACGTGTAGTCCTCGTGCGTGATCAGATACTCGCCGCGCACGCGGTAGGTCTCGCGTACACCGACTTCGGGCGACATGCTCTCCAGCCGCACCTTTTCCAGCCCCGGGATGCTTTTGAGGAACCGGAGCATGCGCAACGCGGCGGCACGGCCACGCAGGTTGGTCTGGGTGCGGGCATCGGCCGTTGAGTTATCCGCGCCCTCTACATAGTTTGCGGTGTTGCCGCCGCTCTGCAGGTAGTGCAGCAGGCTCCAGCGGCTATCGCTGCGATGGATCTGCCCGTTCTCGACCGCCGCATTAAAGCGTGCCTGCAGTTCGTTAGCGTCGAATTTTGAGAGATCCGTGTTGGGGCGGATACGGTAGACGAAGGTGCCCGGCTGACGTTCCTTCTCTTGCAACCGCTCAAAGCCGGCCAGCGCGGCGGCGGTTCCGTTACCCGTGCAGTCCACGAGTTGTTTGCAGGTGATCGTGCGCGTGTCTCCGGTTGCGGCGGTTCTCACGCGCCAACCCTCTGGAACGGCTTCTATTCGCACCGGCGCCGCATGGTAGTGGAGGGCCACCCCGGCACTTGTCAAGGCATCTTCCGCCAGTACCACGAACAGCGGGATGTTGATTAGGATCTGGTGTTCGTAGTGGCGGCGACCGGTAGGCTTGGCGAAATTGGGCAGTTTGCCGCCATCCAATGCCACCGCGTTGGTTACCACGTCCCAGCCCGCGCCGGCGATGACCTGCCGACCCCAGGCGTGGAACAGGCCGGGGAAATTCACGCCGCCGGTGGTGGTGTTGCCGCCCACCTGGTGGGCGGCTTCGACCAGCACCGTCTTGGCTCCGGCGCGGGCGCTCTGGATCGCCGCACAGATCCCGGCTGAGCCGCCGCCCACGACCGCCACGTCGCATGTCACCGGCGGCAATTCGATCGCCCGCGCGAGGCTCCCGACGATCAACCCCGCCACTATCCAGAACCCCTTCCGTTTGCCCATGTCCATTCCTTCCGATGTGCGTGAAACCCTTATGTCTAATTAATTGCCGCCCATCCTGCCCCGGTCACCGTAACAAAATCAATATGCCCTTGGCCGGGGTGTACAGCGAACCCGTACCTGTCACGAACTCTGGGTAGGTTGCCGCATCGATCACATGGCTGCGCCCGGCTCCGCCGAGGGTCACTCCGGCGACCGGCAATGTGCCTTCGAAATCCAGCTCCAGGCGCGCGCCTTCGGCAACGTTGATCTCAACGGTCGGCGGCAGTAGCGACATAGCGTCACAGGCATCCAGACGTTCGAGAGTCACATCGTCGAGCAGAGCGCCTTTGGAGCCTTCGGTTAGCCCGCGGAACATGAGTTCGACCGTTTCGCCTGCCTTCACACGGGGCAGACGGAAGCAATACCTGCGATAAAGTCCCGTCTCAACAGACACAATGCCGATACGCCTGCCAGCCCAGCAGATCTCGAACGTGTAGCCATGCCACGGTGCGATGCGCGAGGCCGCGAAGAATGAAAGGGCGTACGTCCCCGTATTTGGCATCGTTACCGTCTGTCGGATCACGGCCTTGCCCTGCAGAAACGCCATCCTTCCGCCGTGGTAGGGGAGCCCGAAGGCGTCGCGATATCCGCTGATGCCCGGCTCCCGGCCTGCGGCGTCCGCCTCGAAGCTCCACCCCGCATTTTCGCACAGCGTCGCATAGCCGCTGTAATTACCGTCCGGCAGTGAGGTGGTTACCTCGAAACTGCCGTTGGAGAGTGCTGCCGTGTCGATGCGGAAGACACGCACAGCATCAATCAAAGAAAACAGGTTTGCGTTCTCGGCGGTGTCCAACCCTTCGAACACCAGATCAGCCGTCCAGTTGGTCGCCGGTGGCAGCGTGATCTCCAACGGTTGGAAATAGTTCTGCTGAGTCCGGTGGTAAGGCAAAACCGGCACATCGTCTAACAGGATGCGGAATACGTGGTTTTCATACTTTTCGCGCGCCGCTGTCTGGAAGGCAAGTCGGTAGACCGCACCCGTCGCCGGGAAGGTGATCGCTTGGCCGATCCGGCCGCTGCCCTTGATGAATCCGCAACGGCACCCTTCCGGCACGCGGCGTGCGATGGCCTCCGGCGGTGTTATCCACGCGATAGATTCGGTAATGCCGCTGGTGTCAATCGGTCCGTCAAACGTCCAGCCCGCATTACCCGGTGCGAACATGTAGTACTCCGGACTGCCGGCGGTGTCCATGTGATCCGAATATTCAAATCCGGCGTTGGCGATCTCGGCAAACGTCCCGTCTTCCAGAAAATCAAGCCGCACGTCGTCAATGACAGAGGAACGATTGACCGTGCTGACGATGCCTTGGAAACGCAGTTCATAGTTGCCGTTGGTGAGGTGAGGCGTTACGAACTCGAACCGTTCAAAAACGGGAAAATAAGTTTTGGCCACGGCTACTTGCTGGGTACCGAGCCACACGTCGAAGTCATGTTTCCGATATCCACTGCTACTATGCCGCGCGGCAGCCCAGAAAGAGAGCCGGTAGAAGCCGCTGCGGGGGATCTGCACCGTGGTCTTAATGCCGCCGTGATATTGGAAAAACACCGCGCTGTCGCCCTCGGGGATTGCGTCCTGACCCACCCACGGCGTGGTTGCGGTGTCCAACGTGATACCGGCTGTGCCGTTTCCGTTCGTGATGAGCTGCCAATCGTACGGAGCCAAGCCGGCTTGCCAACTGCCTGAATTTTGGGTAATGGTGGGATGCGCTTCAAATCCGGGATTCGGGA
>JALHET010000180.1:5062-6443 GCA_022839525.1 Lentisphaerota bacterium | reverse complement strand
GTGGGGTGTGCCCGGCACGTTGCGCGCCCACCGCAAGAGTGTCGCCCTCGAGGTGATCACCAGATCCACGCGCGGACGCCGTGTTTCTCAACCTCCCTGATCGTGTAGAGGCAGTCATGCCACCAGAGTTCACCCTGGCGAACGGCCACATAGAGATGATTCCACTGGTGGTCATAGTCCTCCTCATCATAGCCGAGGTGAAAGAATCGGGGGCGGTCAAAGAGTTCGCAGACGTCTTTAATGAGATCCGAAACGACCCCGTAGTACTTCTGCGTCGAAACCATGCGTTCGTAGTCGCCGAGCCAGGCATCGTGGGTCGTGGAGAAATTGAGTTTCGGTATCGGCTCAAGCCCCATTTCCCTCAACCGCTTCAACTCGGCGCAGAGCTTGTCGGGCGTCCAACTGCCCTTCACCGCAAGTTCGGGGTGTGAAGGATAGACCACGCCCTCGCCGAGGTCGATCATCACGAAGTTCATTCCGAGATCCCGCATCCGCCCGGTCGTATACCGCCAGCAGGTCTCGTCGAAACGGAGAAAATCCGCCTTGCCGCTGGAGCGCACCCCCTCGCGGTGAATCGCCCCCCACTTATCAAGCGCCTTCTGCGGCGGGGTGTACTTGCCTTTTTCGTCCACCGGCCGCGGGCACGGCTTGTCGCACCACATGTTCCTCCCGAGGTGCAGCAGCATCCCGTAAAGGGGCTTCGCCTTCGCCGCGGCGAAAGACGGTGCCACCACTCCGGCTGCGGCAGCCGCTGCCGCATGGGTTATGAACGCTCTTCTACTCTGCATCATACTCTACCTCCAACCGCATTCTGTTAGACGGGATGCTACGGCTCCGCCGCCACCAAGGCACCCCGCCCCCTGCTATCCATTTTTCCCTTATCCACGTCGCGATTATAACAAACCCCCTGTGGCGGGAGAAGACAAATGCTTTCTAAAAAAACATCAAAATCGTTCAACGGTGTCCGGTGTTATGCTATCCTTTCCTGAGTGAAAAGAAGAACCGGAAAGACGATTCTCGTCACCATGCCCACCATCAACCGCCCCGAGCGGCTGAAGCTTGAAGGCGTGTTGGCCTACGCCCACGGGAAATCCGGCGAAAAATGGCAGGTCGAACTCGATTTCGGAGCACTCTCGGGATACCCGGCCGAACTGCGCAAGCGGAAATGCGACGGCATAATCGCTTACGTCGAAAGTCCGGAACGCCGCCGGGAATTGTTGCGCGTCGGCGTTCCTGTGGTGCTGATAGAAGACGTGCTTTCGGACACCAAGGCACCCTCGCGCTCCAACGTGGTCACGTTTCTGTGCGACCACGCTTCGGAGGGGCGGACCGCCGCTGAATACTTCCTCGCTCGGCATTTCAGCTCCTTCGCCTGGGTGGG
>JALHET010000180.1:0-5035 GCA_022839525.1 Lentisphaerota bacterium | reverse complement strand
TGGGGACGGGGGCGCCGCGACGGTTTTGTCGGGCGGTTGAAAGAAGCCGGTTGCCGTGTCTCCGAATCCGAAGGGAACTCCGATGAACTGCCCGGGTTCCTCGCGTCGCTTGAAAAACCGTGCGCGCTGTTCGCCATCCACGATTTCAAGGCCCGCCAGGTGCTCGATGCCGCGGCGAAGGCGGGGATTGCCGTCCCTCGAACTCTTGCGATCCTCGGGGTAGACGACGATGAAATGATCTGCACCACCGTCGCTCCCGCCATTTCCTCCATACCGACCGGGGACCGTTCGCTCGGCTACGCCGCAGGACGCGCGCTCAATGAACTGATTCTCCGGCGGGCCAGAGGCGGACGGCTCATCCGCATCAGGCGCACCCGTGTCATCTCCCGGCTTTCAACGGACATGGACGCGCTCTCCGATCCGTTCGTTGCCAGGGCGCTTCAATTCGCCCGCGCAAACCTCGCCGGCAAACTGGACGCGGCCTCTCTCGCGCGCAGAGTCGGATATTCGCGACACATGCTGCAGATCCGCGCTGAACACGCGCTAGGCCACACACTCGGCGAGGAAATACGCCGGATGCGTCTTGCCGCCGCCGCCGAACTGCTGTCCGAAACGGACATCCCGGTCGCCGAGATCGCGGACTCCTGCGGCTTCACCTCGACTTCACATCTTTCGATGCGGATCAAAGAAGCCTTCGGAATGACTCCGCTCGCCTACCGTCGCCATCAGGGAAAATTCACCTCCGTCCGTTTTCACGTCTCTTTCCCGCCCGCAAAATACGCTTCGATCTCCTCCAACGTCTTGCCCTTCGTTTCCGGCAGGAAAAACGCGGCGGTGATGAAATAGACAAGGGAGAACCCGACGAGCATGAAAAACACTGGCGCGTACCCCCACTTCTCCACCAGTTGCAGGAAGACGTCGGAAACGAGATAAGCCACCATCATGTTGATGAAAAGCCCGATCGCCATGCCGTTCGCGCGGATGCGGTTCGGCATGAGTTCCGAAAGCGCAAGCCATACGACGACGCCCGGCCCAACCGAAAACGCCGCAATGAATATCGCGACCCCCGCAACCGCGAGCCAACCCGAGAGAAGTGACCTCTCGATCCAGCCGTTCTTCAGTGCCAGAAAGACGAAGCCCGCAATCGTATCCCCGATAACCATGCCGATCGTGCCGATCGTTAGGAGGAACTTGCGCCCCTTCTTGTCGACAAGCGTGCAGGCGATTGCGGTCATCGCGAGCATCACAAACCACAACGTCACGTTCGCGTAATTCGCGACCGTGTCGCCAAGCCCCGCATCCATGAACATCTTCAGGGCGAAATACTGGATCGCATTGCACCCCGTTGCCTGATTGCACGCGAGAATCACCACCGCCAACACGAACGGCAATATATATTTGCGCTGAAACAGGGAATCGGATGCGTGAGCGGTCTGAAGCCCCGATCTTTCCGGTTTTTCCGATCTTTCTGGATTTCCAGCCTTCCTCGCCAACCACACCGGCGACTCTTCCAGCCCCAGCACGCCGAGAAAGAAAAGAATCGCAGGCACCGCACTCGTCCAGAAGATGATCTTCCATGCGGACATCTTCGCCGCGACGGTCACGGCCGGATCGCTCGGCCCACCCATGGCCTTCACGACGCCGACCCCTACAAACGAACAGCAAAGAATGCCGATGACGTCCATGAACTGGAAGACACCAGCACCCTTGCCGCGGTTGGCGGCATCGAGCGACTCGGCGAGATACATCGGCACCACGACACCGATCAAGCCTGCGCCAACCCCCTGCAGGATACGCCCGAAGTAGAACGGCCAGTAGCCGGGGATGAGGCAGATCGGTAGGCATGCGAGTACCGTGATCACAGCGGCGATCAGCATCACTTTCTTGCGCCCAAGTTTTTCGGCAAGCATACCGGCGACGAGTCCTGCGAACGCGGCGCTCAGCACGGTCGCGCTCGTCAGGTGCGAGAGTTCCGCCGTCGAAAAGAGTTTTAACGATTCGAGGTAGGGGATCGCGGGATTGATGATCGTGCCGCCGTAATCGAACAGCATTCCGCCGCATCCCGCCATCACCAGCAGGTACACCACCGATTGTTTCGCTTTTTTCATCGTCTTATTTGTGAAGAGAATCGAGGACTTTCAGTTCGCCAGCGATGAGATCGTCCGCGACCGAAGGTCCAAACGGCGAAGCCGCCGATTCGTAGCCCCCCTCCTTGAAACTGTCAGAAAACGGGAAGTAACCGCGGCTACCGTTGGTGAGACAGGCAAGAATCGTCAACGTGAACGGGGAGGATTTCTTGACCGCCCGGCCGATGTCGTTGAACGGTTCACCCGGGAATCCGCAAATCGCGACGGACTTTCCGATGGTAACCGTGTTAAGCGGCAGATCGAAGAAGTCCGGACCGTCCGCAAGCCGGCGCATCCGGCCGGCGCGTGCGACTTCGGTCGTCAGTTCCATGCCCTTCCACGGGAGCTCCGCGTCCTTGCCCGCTTCGTGTTTCGCCCAGACGTCATTCGCCCAGTCGAGTTCCGCCTTGGTTTTCGGACGTTGCGACGGAACACGCACGTTCTCGACCGCGAACTTGATTTCACCCGCTTCGAGCGGCACGCACTTCATCCAGACACCAAGCGCCGCGGCGGCGAGAACGTTCGCCATGTGCTTGGCGTGGTCGTAACCGCGGTCGACGTCGTCAAAGTCCTTGTGCAGCCCGTTCTCTTCGCCAGGGAGCGGCATCACGTTCACATGGTTGACGTCGCCTTGCGTGCCATTGAGGACGATGCAGTGCGAACCGCCAAACGTCGCCGCCTCGAAGACAGTGCGGGTAAGGCCCGGCCAGTCTGCGGTAATCGTCTCGCCACCGACGACGTCCGGATGAGTCTGAAAGTTGATGACGCAAATCGCCTTTGCGCCTTCGCGGTCGATACGGAGGATCTGCACCTCTTCGTCCGGAGGATTACCGACAGGCTTCACAATGTCCGGATTCTTCACACCCGGATTGGTGCGCACCTTGCCGTCCTTCATGAGATAACGGCGGCCGAACGAAATGCGCTTCGCTGTTGAGCGCCCGCACGAAAGCTTCGCCGGCTTCAGATCGCGGATCGCCGCGACTGCGGCATCAGCCGCACGCGTCGTCGCCATATCAACGTAGAGGATGTCGACCTTGGTGGCGTTCGCCGGCACCCCGTCGTCACCGGCGGATGAACCGTGCCCCGCCTTCATCGAGAGATAGCCGCTGTCGTGGGTGTGGGAAGCGTGCAAGAGAATCGCGTCGCGCTTGACGCCCGTTGCCTTCACCACCGCATCGCGCATCTTGTCCGCCACCGAATCGGAAAGCGCCATGGTATCGAACTGCATGACGAGCGCGGTCTCTTTGCCGTCCGAAAACGCGACGCCGTTGATCTCGAGTGGATCAAGCACCTCTTTCGCGCGGCGATCCTTGTAATACCCGGGCATGAACGAGCCGAGCGGAGGCGTAATGTCCACACGGGCAAAACCCGCCTTGAATTCTCCGGCTGTGACGCCCCCAACGGTCACTGCCGCCAAAAGGCTAACGAGTCTTTTCATGCCCAATCCCTGTTCTTCACCATTAAGCACGGTTAAACGCGCTCATCATCGTCCCGTGAGCGTGCTAAACCCAGCGAATGCCTTAGAGGGTACACCACGCCGGGCCAGATCGTCCAGCGGATTTCCTCTTCCCCTCAGGGCCGGGCACATCTAAAACTCTTTCCCGTTCAGGTGGTTTTCCCCTTCCGGGTCTGCAAAAATGGCGGTTCAACCAAAAACCGCGAACAGGAAAGGAAAACCGTCATGAATCATCGCGCAGCGGCGTTTAAAGCGTGTTTGAGGCAACGCGCGTCAAAGCCACCGAGAAATAGCCCTTGGGCGAACTTCAGACATTTTGCTACAATTCTGATATGTTTCAAAAGGCAAATTTTACGTTCAAGGACGTTACGGAGAGCGTACTTTTTTCAAGCCAGAAATCGAAATCGAAAAATCAGGTGGTTTTTCGTCTGGGTGAACTATTTTGTGGTCCGGGTGGCCTCGCTTATGGTGCAAAGAGCGCAAAGGTGCTGTCTCAATTTGGCTCGGAGTATTCTATTTGTCATGCGTGGGCAACTGATTATGATCCATCAGCGTGCGCAACATTTGCGCACAATATATGTGCTGGCGACTCATCAAGTGTTGTGTGTGAAGATGTTAGAAAACTGGATTTAAATCGTTTAAAAGCAATCTCTGATGTCGATGCCCTAGCGTTTGGATTCCCATGCAATGATTTCAGTGCAGTAGGAGAACAGAAGGGTGTGCGTGGCACCTTTGGGCCATTGTACCGTTATTGCGTAACGGCTTTAGAGTTCTTCCAACCGCTGTGGTTTTTGGCAGAAAATGTTGGCGGGTTACAATCTGCTAATGAAGGCAAAGCTTTTTCTAAAATAATGAAATCACTGTTTGATGCGGGCTACTCGCTTTATCCGCACTATTATTCTTTTGATAAATACGGTGTACCTCAGGCACGACAGCGGATCATCATAGTGGGAATCCGAAAAGACATCGGCCTACAATTTGCGATTCCATCTCCTGAGTCGTATAGACATGTAGATGTTTCCGCAAGAACAGCATTAGAAAATCCTCCAATTACCAGTGATGTGGCTAACAATGAAATAACAAAACAATCCCCGTCTGTTGTTGAACGTCTAAAACATATTATGCCGGGTGAAAACGCATTTACAGCTATTTTGCCTCCGCATTTAAGATTAAATGTTAAAGGCGCGAAAATTAGCCAAATTTACAAAAGGTTAGTTCCTGATCGACCAGCGTATACGGTAACCGGCAGTGGCGGTGGCGGGACGCACATGTATCATTGGCGGGAAAATCGTGCTTTGACAAACAGAGAGCGCGCTCGACTACAAACTTTTCCTGACACATTTGAGTTTATTGGGAGTAAAGAGGATGTTAGAAAACAAATAGGCATGGCGGTTCCGTGCAAAGGCGCTCAGGTCATTTTTGAGGCTATTCTTAAAACCTTTGCAGGTGTCGA
>JALHET010000179.1 GCA_022839525.1 Lentisphaerota bacterium | reverse complement strand
AGCCGCTCGAGCACGGAGACGAGACGCATCACGTCCCCGCCTCCGCCCGCTGTCTGCCAATCGTAAAATGCCTTCTGTGTCATGCCGCTCTTCCGCCACGCCCCCACCGTTTACGTCGTGTACTCGGCGTTGATCTTCACGTAGTCGACCGACAGGTCGCATGTGTAAACCGTATCCTCGCCGCTGCCCACATTCAAATTCACGGTCACATCGAACACGCGCTTGCGCATCAAATCCCGCATCGCCTTCAGCAGCGACGCATCCGCCACGCGACCCTGATCGTACGCGCAGATATCGCCGTAATAGATCTGAACGCGCTGGTCGTCAACCTCCGCACCGGAATATCCTACCGCCGCGATCACGCGCCCCCAGTTGGGATCGAGGCCAAACCACGAGGTCTTGACCAACGCCGACTTGGAAATCGCCCGCGCGGCCTTTTCCGCGTCCCCATCCGTCCGCGCGCCCTTCACGCGCACCGTCACAAACTTTGTGGCGCCTTCACCGTCCATCACCATCTTCTTGCCCAGTTCGAGGCAGACCGTCGTCAACGCGTCCACGAAGTACTGCCACTGCGGGTGATACGGCGTCAGCACGTTGTTGTCCACCACACCGCTCGCCATCAGGATCACCGTGTCGTTCGTGCTGCGGTCGCCATCCACCACCACACGGTTGAAGCTCACGTCCACGGCCTCGCGCAGCGCCTGGTCCAGCGCCTTCGTGTGGATCGCCGCATCGGTGGTCAGAAAGCCCAGCATGGTCGCCATGTTCGGCTCAATCATACCGGAGCCCTTGCACATGCCGCCGATGCAGACCGTCTTGCCGTCGATCTCCAGTTCCACGGCCACCTGCTTGTCCACCGTATCGGTGGTCATGATCGCACGCGCCGCGTCGCCGCCGCCCTTGAGGCTCAATGCCTGAGCCGCAAGCTCTGCACCGGCCGCGATCCGCTCCATCGGCAGGTGAACCCCGATCACACCGGTCGAGCACACCAGCACGAGCCGCTCATCGATCCCCAATGCGTCCGCCGCGAACCTCGCCATCGCACGCGCGTCTTGCAAACCCTTCTCACCTGTGCAGGCGTTGGCGCACCCGCTGTTGACGATCACCGCCTGTGCCTGACCTGAACAAGTCCGCTCGCGATCAATTTGGACAGGCGCGGCTGCCACTTTGTTGGTGGTGTACACCGCAGCCACCGCCGCTGGCGCGTCTGCCACGATCAGCGCCACATCCTTACGGTCCTTATGCTTAATGCCGGCCGCGACGCCGCTCGCCCGGAACCCGCGTGCGGCAGTCACGCCGCCCTCAATATACTCAAAGGTCTTCATACGAAACGCCTACCCGGGGCACACCAAAAGGAATATGCCTTCGCGCCACAGCCCCTATAGGCACACCCCACCCCTTTTCCAAACTAATATAATCGAATATTTGACCCGCAAAGTCGATGAAAAACGACCTCCGGCGCAAGAAACTTCTTTCCGCAGGGCAAAAACCCGTTTTCTACCGTCTTTACCCCACCGCCTCCAGCAGCAAGCCTAAGGCCCGCTCAACCGCCTGCCGCCGTATGGCCTCGCGGTCACCGGACAACCGGAGACATTCCGTCCGCACACCCGCAGCCGTGGCAACACCCAAGTAAACCAGCCCCACCGGTTTCTGAGGCGTACCCCCGTCCGGCCCGGCAATGCCCGTTACCGACACCGCCATGCCGGCCTTCAGGCGCGCGCGTGCCCCGCGCGCCATCGCCTCCGCACACTCGGCGCTCACAGCCCCCACTCGGTCCAGCACCTCCTGCGGCACACCCAGCACATCGCGTTTCACCGCATTCGCATAACTAACCACGCCGCCCACAAACACCGCCGACGCGCCGGGCACCGAAGTGATCCGCCCCGCGACTAGCCCGCCCGTGCATGATTCCGCCGTCGCGACCGTCACCCCTTTCTCCCTGCAGGCCGCAACCAACCGACTTTCCGCAACACACTCTTCACGTTTCATCATGGCTCCACTATACGCTCCCGCCCCTCCCCTATCAAGCCCTGCCGGAAAAACGCCGAACACCGAACGCTGAACGTCCAACCTCGAAGTTCGGTGTTAGGGGTTCGAGGTTGGGCGTTACCTGCAACTTGTAACGTTTAACCTGTAACCTTTCCCCTCCCCAACGGTCAGGGATGCGTCCCGACATTCCATCTTTCCCTGTCCCGTCTTTTCATGTATCTTGTCCCCATGAGAGTGTTTCTTGCGATCGCCTTGCCCGACGACATTAAGGCCAAACTGACTGCGGCCATCCAACGGTTTGCGCCTGTCGCCCCGGAGGTGAAGTGGTGCACGAGGGATCAACTTCACCTCACCCTCGCCTTTCTGGGAGAGGTTTCCCCAGCAATCTTGCCGCATGTGACCGCCGCCGCGGACCGCGTGTGCGCCTCGACCCCGGCCTTCACCTGCCGCGCCTACGGCCTCGGTTTTTTCGGAACCAAGCGAACCCCCACCTCGCTTTGGGCAGGGATTGACCCGTCACCCGAACTGATGTCGCTGCAAGAGCAGCTCGGAACGGAACTCAAAAAGTTCGGGCTTGAAAACAGCGGACGGGATTTCCGCCCGCACGTCACGCTCGGGCGTTGCCGTAAATCCGTACGCAACCATCCCGTGATCGAAGCCATGGCCGCCGGCGAGAATGCCGACTTCGGCAAATGGCCGGTCAAGCGCGTCACGCTTTACGAGAGCCGGCTCACCCCGCGCGACCCCATCTACCGCACCCTTACCCACGCCGCACTCGCGGCACCGTGCTGACCGGGACTCCGCAGGGCCGCCAGACCCTCAGTGTGCCGCAGGAGCCGCCGACGCCGCCGCAGGCGCGGCAGCGGGCAGCAGCGTGAACGCTTTGTTCAGCAGCTCGCGGGCTTTGGCATCGCGCATCTTGCGCCCCTCGCTCCCCAGCACCACCACGATCACGCGGCGGCCGTTACGTTTTGCGGTGACGACGATCGACCAGCCCGCCGTCGCCGTGTACCCGGTTTTGAAGCCGTCACACCCGTCCACGCCCTCTTTGAGGAAGGGGTTGTGCGTGCGCATGTCGAAAGGCTTGGGCGTGTTCGCGCGGAGCTGACGGTAGGTGGCCGACGTGTAGGCAAAAACCGCAGGATGCTTGCACAGCTCGCGCGACAGCACGGCCATGTCGCGGGCGCAGGAAACATCATGCCGCTGGCCGGCTGAAGGCGGCAAGCCATGCACCGAGGCAAAGCGCGTGTTGCCCATGCCGAGCTGCTGCGCCTTGGCATTCATCAGTTCCACGAAAGCCTCTTTGGTTCCCGCCACATGCTCGGCCAGCGCCACCGCCGCATCGTTCGCCGACTGGATCATCATGGCATACAGCAATTCTTCGACCGTGAACGTTTCCCTCGGGTCAAGGTACACCTGCGAACCACCGGTCTTGCAGGCGGCAACCGAGATTTTCACCATGTCGTCCAGTTTCACTTGTCCCGCATCGATCTTCTCCTGAATCACCAGCAGCGTCATCAGCTTGAGCGTGCTGGCGGGATACCCCGGCAGGTCCGCCTTGTCCTCGAACAGCACCGCGCCGGTGTCCGCATCAAGAATTATCGCCCCGATATACGGGACCCGGGAAATACACCCCTTCGGCTTTTGCGGCTGCGCGGCGGCGGCAGCCGTTTTCTTTGCCACCGGCCGCCTCTTCACCGTTTTTTTGTTTTGCGCAACCGCCCCTAAAACAAAGCACCCCGCGATCAGAAAAAAAACAAGGCACCGTTTCACAAATAAGAACCCTCTCGTTGAGATCATACCCTATCACGCCAAAAGTCCGGCGCGTAAATATTAGTAAACCACGTTTGCCCCGGCTTGAAAAGCCCTCTCCTTTTTTCTAATACCTTTCCCTATCCGATTTGTTATACTGTCAAACATGTGTACCTCATCTTTCAGTTTTCAACAGTTTTTCTTAAAAACCCTATGCATGCGAAACTTTTAGACGGCAAACAATTGGCAGCGGAAATGAGGGCCGGCATTGCCGGCCAAGTCGCAGCCCTCAAAAAGCAGACGGGCATCACCCCGGGACTCGGCGTCATCCTGATCGGGGACGACCCCGCCTCCTCTTCCTATGTCGCTGCCAAGGAAAAGGCATGTGCGGAAGCCGGCATGTTCTCGCAGGACGTGCGCCTGCCCACCGGAACCACGCAGGAAGAGGCTCTCGCCCTCGTGCGGAGCATGAACGGCGACCCGTGTATCCATGGCATCCTCGTGCAACTCCCTTTACCGAAACACATCTGTGAGGACGCGGTCATCAACGCCATCGCGCCGAAGAAGGATGTCGACGGCTTTACCCCCCTCAACGTCGGGCGCATGATGATCGGGGAGTCCTGCTTCCTGCCCTGCACGCCCCATGGCGTCATCCAAATGCTGTTGAAAGCCGGCGTGCAGACCTCCGGCAGACATGCCGTGGTCGTCGGGCGCAGCAACATCGTCGGCAAGCCCGTTGCGCAACTGCTGATGCGCAAGGCCGAGGGCGGCAACGCTACGGTCACGGTCTGCCACACCGGCACGCGCGACCTCGCCGCCTTCACCCGGCAGGCGGACATCCTCGTCGTTGCCGCGGGACACCCCGGCACCGTCACGGGCGACATGATCAAGCCGGGCGCGGTGGTCATCGATGTGGGTGTGAACCGCGTCCCTGACGCCTCAAAAAAGAACGGCTTCCGTCTGGTTGGCGACGTGGATTTCGACTCCGCCAAAGAAGCCGCCTCCCTGATCACCCCGGTGCCCGGCGGTGTGGGTCCCATGACGATCACCATGCTGCTGTACAACACCCTCGAAGCCGCCCGTCGGATCTGTAAGGGCGAAGGCTTGTCCATCCCGGTGCCAACCCTATGAAATTTCTCGGAGAGCCTCTTTTCGCGCACGACGAAACCGGCCGGCTCAAATCCCGGATCGGCACCGTATTCCTGAAAACACCCGGACTCGTCACACAGGCGGGCGTTCATGCGACCCAGCGTCTCGCCTGGATCAAAGAACTGAACCGGGACTCACCGACCAGGACGTCGATGCCGAAATGGAGCGGAGCGTGGATCTCCTTTTCGACGATGCGTTCGTACTCATCCGCCCCGACCCGTACGACATGCCTCTCGCCTTCGAGGCGGACGAACTGCTTCAGACGCTGGTCTCGAAACGGAAGATCCGTTACCTCAACACGCAAAACGCGAAAGTCCGGGACGCTTTGCGCGCCCGAGGCGAAAATTGGCGCATGAGCCGGCTTCCCGTCTCGCCGGAAGAGATGAACACCCTCATCGCCAACGCCCGGGTTCCCATCTCAGGCATACCGATCTATTTCTACAACCCTTCTACCGGCACACGTTTCCTCACGCTTGAAACCTTCGCCTGGCTCGAGACCCTGCCCGAAGACATCTTCCGCAAACACCTCGCCGAGATCGCCCATTTCAGTACCCTGAGAAACCGCTTCGGGTTCCCTGAAATCGATGTTTTCCCGTCCGGCTGCGCCTTTACCCGGCAGGCGTTCGAGGCATTGGATGCGGAGGGGCTGGAGATTGGGGCGCTCCGGGTAACCTACCATAAACTCCTCGAAGCTTTCCGTCAATCTGTCCCCCACTCCCTCTGGGATGAAACCTTCGAAAACATCGAATGGCGCAACCAGCTCTGCTCTACGCTCATCACGCAGCCGCACACCGTTGTCACGGAGGAGGTCGTCGACGACATATCGCCCGAGTTCCACATGCAGATCGAATGGCTGCCCGGCTGCCGGATTGAGGAAGGCGAGCTGATTTTTGATCCCATCTACGAAGAGCTGGATGTCACACCAGACGATCCCGAGCTGAAAAACCTCTGCGACCCGAGAGCCAAGATCGTCATCTTCAATTACGTGCGCGAGCTCAGCAATATCGAGTACATCAACATCGGCCGCATATCCCGCTCCCTTTCGTCCCGCGCCCAGACGGCCCAACCCCGTTTAAATGTGTATATCGTCCAGGTCAAGGAGGTTGGCAACCCCCGTCCCGAACTGCGTATCCTGCGCTTCCAGAAATGGGGCGTTTGCGAACATTTGGACGAGGGGAAAGACATGGTTCGCGCGATCATGGAAGCGGTGGATTACACCGACTATGTCCTCGACCGCCGACTGGGGTGCCGTCAGCTCGGCATGAACCTCCCCGAGAAGGTCACAACCGCGCGGATACCCTTCACCTATACCGGCACCCACGCGCTGTATCATGGGGCGACCTGCTGGAGCGTCTACTTCGAGCGCAACTATATCAAAGGCTGCGCGACCGACAAGATCCTCCCGCGGCACTACGCCGACCCCGAATTCGACCGCCGGCTCGCCCGGCTCCTGGGCGAGGCCGCCGCCGTCAACTGCATCGTCGGGCGCGCCAACACAAACGATGCCGTGATCTTTGACGACGGCGACGAGGTGATCGTCTTCGACGACGACGGCCTCCCGGACAACCTTGTGGTTTCCGATCATACCGGCGCCTTCAAACAGTACGAGACCCCGATCGAAGACGCAGCCCAGGCCTATGCCGAGTCCGTCAACAGGCGCGCGGCGCACCTGCCTGACACCGCCGAATTCGCGGAACTCTACCTCGACGCCTTCAAAAACCGTTTCGAACGAGTCCAGCAGGAATACCGGAGCCGCCGACGAGCCTTTGACAAGCTGTTCAAGCACCGTCCCGTCGACCCCGCCGGCAGTTTCGCTTACCGCTGGCAATGCGTCTTGGCCCGGCTGGACAAAACCGATGCCGCCGCACTCACCAGGGCCATCCGCAACCACATCGGAGCCCTCAATCCGTGACCCGCCTTTTTCTTTTCAAACAGGATCGCCTCTGGATCCGCCGCAAAGGCACGGAGGTCGAGTGTCTTTTTGACGCCAGATCAGGAAATTACGCGTTTATCGAATCCCTTAACGCATCGTGCGGTGTGGCCGCCGCGCCAGAACCGCCCGTGCCCGACGCGGAACCCGTCGGCCTGCGTGTGCTTTTCGATCTCGTCCCTCCCGAAGTCTCGGCTCAAGCCGGCCTTGCCCGCCAGCTCCTGTATTGGCGTGAGACCCACCGTTTCTGCGGGGGCTGCGCCGCACCCCTTGCCCGCCATGCGGCGGAATACGCCATGGTCTGCCCCGCCTGCGGGCACACCGCCTACCCGCGCATCAACCCCGTGGTGATCACGCTCATCTGCCGAGGCGACCATATCCTGCTGGCACACAAAACGGGCGGTACCCTGCCGTTCTGGAGCCTCATCGCCGGGTTTGTCGAGGCGCACGAGACGCTCGAAGCAGCCGTCGCGCGAGAGATCGGCGAAGAGGTCGGGCTGCGCATCAAGAACATCCGCTACGCCACCAGCCAGGCGTGGCCGTTTCCGAACAACCTGATGATCGGGTTCACCGCCGAATACGCCGGCGGAGAGATTACCCCCGACGGCGATGAGATCGCGGAAGCCGGCTGGTTCGACCGCGACCACCTGCCTCCCATCCCCTCGCGCGTCAGCATCGCGCGCCGCCTGATCGACACGTTCTTCGCCCCATGAAAAAGGACGCGGCCCCGTGACCGCGTCCCTCACGTTTCACCCGCCCGCCCACATGTCGGCGAGATTACTTATAGTAACGGGCGATCTCTTCCTTGGCGATTTTACACCACGCGATCGCGCGCGAGGGATCGTTATGGATCGTGTCGTGATCCTTCATGATGATCTCGAGGTGACAGCCTTTGGCCTTTTCAAGGATGTCCCGGATGTCCTTGCGCGCCGCATCCTCGTCGAACACGTTCTCTTGGAGGATCGCGGGATTCGGCCGGCAGGAGTAGACATACTTGTCCTGCAACGCCTCCGCCATCTTGGCCCGGTCGCAGGTCGGCGACACGCTGACGCGCCGGATGTTCGGTATGTCCTTGAGCAGGTGCCAGCGCTCAGAGATGGGTTCACAGCACCCGTAACACACCAGACCGAATCTGGCCATGACGGGTTTCTGGTACTGCAAGACAAACTCATCAAACAGTTCAGGCGTAAGCTCTTTCGTGTCCTGACTCTCAAACAGCACCCAGAGGTCCTTGGCCCGCGCCGTTCCCTGATAGTCTTTGGCCGGCAATTGCGTGATCCATCCGAACCCGCCTGACCCGATGTAGTCGCCCTCGTTGTTCAGGCTGTAGAGCCCCGCATTTTCGAGAAACGTGATCAGATCTAAGGTGCCGTCGCGCAGAAACGCCATCAGGTTATGCAACCCCTGAGGGTTCTCGTTGACGTCTTTCATGAACTGCGCAAACCCGCGCAACTTGATCAGCTCGCGTGTCAGCCCCAGAGACCAATACCACTGCTCGCGCAATTTGATCGGCAACACATGGTCAAAAACTTCCCGCGCCAGATGCACGATCGCCGTTGTCGCATCCCGGTCCACCGTGATCGTTTGAAACTGAAGGCCGCTCAAATCGTTTAAATCGCGCAACGTCGGCTGAGGGTTTACTGAAGAGGTGTCCGGCCCCCAAAAGGTCCGCTTGTAAACCCACCCGACCGTGAACCGGCTTTCGACGACCCGGTCGTCCCCCATCTTTTCGCCCCAAAAAATCTCCTTGCGCAGACGGCGCTCCCAATGCCGGGCGAGCCCATGCGTGCATTCCAATGCCGATTCGGGGATGATTTCCCGCCAACTGAATTCAGGATCACACAGGATCAGTGGACGCGAGGCCTGCAACGTGTTCTGCCTCGTCCACAGCACTTTCTTTTCCGCCTCAATCTGACGCGTGGATAACGCCATGACCCGCTCGCCCAACCTGCGCAACACGTCGCGCTCTGTTGGTGTGATGGCAAGGTCTGCGACATGCGTATCCAGCGCCACATTGCCCGGTTGATCATGATGGTCATTCATAACCGAACCCTCCTTGTACCCGACACCCCAGTCTTGTTGATGTGCCGCCCGCTAAACCGCGTCGGACAAGTCTAGACAGACGGTATGCAAAGCCCGCATATCTGCGGTTCCGCTTTCATGCACCCAGTATAGAGCGGGAAATCCGGCTTGTCCACCACAGAAAAGGAAACCCCTGCGCGAAACAGGACTTACAAAAAACCCGGCCGGAAAAGCTTAACCTTTGACAGCCTTTTTTAAAAATGCTTATATTTATTAATCATGCCCCACAAAACCCTTACCCTTCAACAAGCCGCCAAGCACATCCGTATCCCGGAGCGGGAGTTGTTTCATCTCGTCCAGCGCGAGGAAATCCCGTTCCTGCGGCGCGGCGAAGAAGTGTTTTTTGAGCACCGCATGCTCGACGACTGGGCGCAGCGCCGTATTCTCGGGCTCCCCACAAAATCCCTGACGCAGCAGCACCGCGAAACGACAGCCGACCGCACGCCCCGCGCCTCGGAGGACATTTTGGTCGAACGTCTCTTCCGTCCCGAATGGATCAACCCCACCCTGCCCTCACGCACCAAACCGGGCGTCATCCGCGACATGGTCGATCTCGCGGTCTCGACGGGCCTGCTCTACGACGATGCGGCCCTGCGCCGCGAAATAGAAGCCCGCGAGAGCGTCAGCTCCACCGCCATCGGCGGCGGAGCGGCTTTCCTGCACGCGCGGTATCACGACCCCTACTCCGCCTCCGATTCGTTCGTGGTGCTCGGCAAAACCGCCCAACACATTTTCTTCGGCGCGCTGGACGGCGAGGATACAGACCTCTTTTTCCTGATCTGCTGCACGGACGACACCCCATGATGGCTCACGGCAGCTTGATGCTCTCAGACTTGCGGGCCGCAAACAGCGCGGATGAAATGTACGGCATCCTCTGCCGCACGGAGCGCGAACTGCTGAAGACGCTGTGAGAGCCGGGAGCGGGGCTTTTTACTTCAACTCGGACTCGTACGGGATCGGCACGCCGTATTGCTTGTTGACCTTGAGCATTTCCGCGAATAGCTGCTGTTGCGCATCACGCGAATACGCGCCGACCAAGTGATACATTTTCTGCAGCGCCCACCGCTGCCTCACCGCCGCCCTACCCAATTTGGCATGCCGCGTCAGGCTCAGCCGGAAGATCGAGTCGTATCCCTTATCCGCTGCCAGCCCCCGTATCTGAAACACCAGCTCCCCGGTCGAGGCGGGACACACCCCATACAACTGCACCTGCCGGTCTTTGTAAAGGTTGGTCGTGTTCTTGGGATAAACCTCACTCTTGGAAACGGAGTCGAACGTTACGGTGATGTCGCTCATCACCGGATAACGGATGCTTTCGTAAGCCCGCGCCATCGAGGACGGGATGTCCCACCGGTTGCCGTCGAGCACCGTCGACGAGCCGCGGTTGCAGTAGGTGAGCATGTCGAGCAGATAAACGTTGGCTTTGCTCTGCGTGCCGTACATGTTGACCGACAGCAAACCGGTGTTCAGCTTCGAGAATTCCCCGATGATTTTGGCGCTCTCCGTCATCCCGAAGGTCGGTTTCCCGTCCGTCACGACAAAAGCGATCATCGGCCGTTTCGGGTCGCGCGGAAGTTTCATCAGCGACCGCAACGAACCGAACACGTCGGTCTGCCCGTACGCATGCATGCCCGCCACGAACGCGGCCGCCTTCTGCTTGCTCTCATCCGTCACAGGAGCCCAGTCCGGGAAACAGTACGCGTACGTGTCGCGGAAGGCCACCACATTGAAACGGTCTGCCGGATTCAGCGTCTCCAGCGCCGCAGTGAGCGCCTTGCGGCAGAACACCACGCGCTCTTCAGACATCGACGCGGAAACGTCCTGTACCAGCACAATGTCCTTGGCGATCGTCGGAACCGGCTTGTCAGAACGCGGCTGAATCCCGATCCTGAAATAGATGCGGTCCGGCTCATCCGGATCGCGGTACGTTTCGAGGCCGACGGCGAGCAGGTCATCGATGGGCACATAATTCACGGACTCCTGCAGCGCCGCAACCTTCGCCTGCGCCTCGATCACCTTGCGCTCCTCCTCGCTCAGCGCGGCTCCTTTCGTTTCCGCCTCTTTTGCGGCGGTCTCCAACTGCTTCTTCAGAAGCTCCTGCTGATCTTCCGTCAGCTTCGCACCGTCCGGTTTCCCTGCGGCCGAACCGGGCTTGCCGCCCTTCTCGCCGGGCTTCATCGCGAACCGCGCTTCGGTTGTCGACGCCGGAACCTGCGAAGGCGTTTCCGACTCCCCGGCGGTTGGCACTTTGAACGTCCCTTTGCTGATCACCGTGTCGAACACATCAGCCGCTTTGATCGGTTTCGGCGGTTCGGGATCCTTGCCGAAACGGCGCCCCACCAGATCGATCGACGGCACAATATCCGGCGCTTTCGGCACGCGCTCAATCATCGGAATCTCGCGCCGGGGCAACGTCGCCACCTCGTCCTGCACCGTCCGGTCATAGATTTGCGCGATCTCCTGGCGCGGCATCCACGGCGTGGAGTCAATCTGCCGGATATCCGACTCTTTCAGCGAAGGCACGCCCGGCGCAAGCGCCTCGCGCGGAATCGGCGGCGGCACCGTCAGCGCGGGGCCCGCGGGCTGGCTTAGCGCATCCACACGTTCGGAAGCCTCGATCGGCCCCCGGCTCGGCGTATCCCGTTCGCCCGGGATTTTCTCGGCGATCCACATCGGGTCGGCACGCATCGTCTCCACCCGCATCGGCGGCACCCGCTCGCCATCGAACCATTCGCGTCCCCGGTCCCGCAGGCTCCTGACCCCCGAGAGCGCCCAGTCCGAGAAAAAGTACATGACGATCATGTGGATAACGGCCGAAAACAAGATCGCCACACACGCCAGCAACACATGATGGTCGCTCCGCTGCTGATGCTGTCTGAACCCGTAAGGTATCATGAGCCGGCCTTCCTCTCCCCTGCGGTGGCCTGAGCCGGCCCCGGGTTCGCCAACGGTGAAGCAGGATACCGGGTGCGCAGTTCATCGCGCAAGGCTGCAGCTTCCTTGGCGCGCCCCACCTTATCGAGCAGGGCCGCCGCCTTGTGCAAGGCCTCCGGCACCAGTACGGCATCGTCAAACAGGATTCCCACGCTCATGTAATACCGCAGCGCGGCGGTCTCGTCGCCCTTCTGTTCAGCGTTCCGCGCCAACCCCGCGTAGGCATGGGCACGCAGCCCCAGCAGTTCGGGAGCCGCCGCGCGCGCCGCCGCATCGTTCAAGTGCCGGTCCGCTTCGTCAAAACGCCCGGCCTCTGTCAGCAGCTCGCCCAGCCGCAACGCCGCCTCGGCGCCATACGCCGTCGACGCGCCTGTTCCCAACGCTTCGGTAAACGCATGAATCGCCGGGTCGCGTTCGCCCTTGGAGCGGTGGATGCGCCCCAGCAATGTCCAGGCCGTCTGCGCCCACCCCTTGTCGGGCTTGAGCGCAATCATCGTTTTCGCGGCCTGTGCGGCCGCCTCGGACTGTTTCTGCTCAAGCTGGAACTCGGCCAGCCACGCCAACCGGTCCACGCCCAGCTTCTCCGCGATCGGCGCGTCCAGCAGCTTTTGGAAAAACGCGGCCGCCTCGGCCTTGCGCCCGACCTGCTGGAGGATCATCCCCAGCTCCAGCATGGCCTCCCGCTCGAACTCCTTGGAGGGGGTTGCGGCCAGACATACCCGGAAAAACTTTTCCGCCTCGGCCAAGTCGTCCACCTGGCGATAGACCGACGCGCGCCAGTACAGCACCTCGGCTTTGCGCGCATCCGCGGGGAAACGCCGCATCCTTTCATCTAGCGTCGCGCCCGCAGCCCTCGCGTTTTTTGAGCGCAACTCCTCCATCGCTTTCTGGTACAGCGTCTCCGCCACCTCCTCGCTGTCCGGGTACTTGGTCAGCAACGCCGTCCAGTCGCGCAACGCCGCTTCACCCCGGCCCAGCCGCGCCAGGCAGACACCCGACGAATAAAGGGCTTTGGACGCGAGCGGGTCGTCGGGGAAACGGGTCGCCACCTGCAGGTACCATGAGGAGGCCGACTCCCAAGCCTCCTGTTTCTGCAGCAGCCAGCCCAACCGGTAGAGCGCGTCCTTCACGAAGGGGCTCTTCGGGCACTTGTCCACCAGCAGGCGGCAATTCTGCACGGCCACATCGTTCTGCTGCAGGGCGATCGCCGACTCCCCGCCCATCCAGTACACATGGTCGGCATAGGCTTCCGGCGGCTGCGCCAGTTGCGCCGACACCCGCAGCACCTCCTGATACTTGCCGTCCCGGTAGAGCGTCGAAAGCTTCTCGTACCACGCCTGCTTCGCCAGGCGGCCTTCGGGAAACGCGGCGAGCTGCCGCGCATACACTTCAACCGCCTCCTTCCGTTGTTCGAGCTGTCTCAGGCAGTTCGCCTTGAGATACAGCACTTCTTCCCGCGCCGGGTGCTGCGTGTTGCCCAGAATCAACTCCAGCAGTTCGGACGCTTCTTTGTACCGCCCCGCGTAATAGTTCGCCCAACCCGCCGCCAGGGCGCTTTCCGCCACACGCGGCGATGCCGGATATTTGGTCCGCAACATCTGAAACAGGTTCGCGCTCTCCTCGTAATGCGTGTCGATCAACGCGCTCTGCGCCGCAAAATAGACAGCCTCTTCCGCCACTTTCTGGTCTTTGGCCTTATGCGCCAACTCCAGATAAATTCCCATCGCCCGCCGCCGGTTCTCCGGCTTCCCCGTTTGGGTCAGCAACCACGCGGTACGCAAGCCCGCATACATGCCATAGTCGGTTTCCGCATACTCCTTGCACAACTGCTCGTAGCGCGCCAGCGCCTCCGCCGGACGGTTGAGCCGCTCCAAGACCGTCCCCAAATGATACAACGCCGCCGAACGCACTTCCGGCGGCACCGCCGGCTCCGTCAGCTTCTCGAAAAAGGCCGCCGCCGGCTCCAGCGAAGCCCCGCCCGCATCCAGCAGGAGTAGCGCGCGCTGCAAATACGCGCGGGTCACGTTGGGGCTCGATGGGAACGTCTCGGTCAGCCGCTTGTAGGCGGCCTCGGCCTCCGCCGGGCGTTTCATGCGCCGGTAACACTCGCCCAGCCGGAACAGCACGTTGTCGAGATCCGGAACATCCGGCGCCTCGGCCAGCGTCGCGTACTCGCGTGCCGCCAACTCGAACAAGCTGCGCCGGAACAGGCCGTCCGCAAGCTGAAGCCGATCCTGAAGCTCCACCGGATCAGCCCCGGACACACACAGCCCGGCCAGCAGCAACCCCGCGCATAACCCCTGTACCCGTAACCTCATTTTTTCTCCGTCGCGGCCGTCTTTTCCTCCATCGTGGCCATTGAGAAATTCCAGATGTCCGCCTTGCGGCAGGTATCCACCACCTTGATCAGATCCTCGTACCGCGTCGCCTTGTCCGCACGCAGCACCACCGGCTGCCCGGGGAAATATCGCGCCAGCCGGTCCAGCCGCGTCTTCAGCGCGTCCAGCGTCAGATCCTGCTGGTTAACGGACACGCGGCCGTCCTTGGTGATGTTGATGATGATCTCGCCCGGCAAACGGTCCGGCACCTTACCGCTCTGGGCAGACGGGAGCGTGATGTTGATCTCGTACTCCCACTGCGAAAAAACGGAGGTCGTGATAAAGAAAAATAACATCAGGAAGATGATGTCCATCATGGACGTCATCTGAAAACACG
>JALHET010000178.1 GCA_022839525.1 Lentisphaerota bacterium | reverse complement strand
CAAGGTGGTCAGTTTCACCAGCGATTCCTTTTGGAAGTCTTTCAGTTCCATAAAACAGCCCTTTTCTTAGCCGCAAAGAATGCAAGGAACGCAGAGACCGGACACAGACCGCCCTCCAACCGGTGACAATTTGTCACCAGTTGGTTACGATTTGTCACCGACTAACCTTTTATGCCGTGTCTCTTGCGTCTCATTCATTCGCCTCAAAGCTGTTTGTCTCACAAAACGCGATTTGTAAGATTCAAAGCACACTTAAACACATGCCAGAATGAAAACAATGTTTGTCACAACTTATTTATTCACAATAAGTTATAACTTTTAGGCGGATTGCTTTCAAGAACGGCCTGAAAACACCCGCAGAGCCAGATAGTTCTCGCCCGAAACCACCTGCTTGCCGGTTTTTTTCTCAAGCTCCAGCCGAGCCTTCTTTGCGACGCCGCCGCCCTTCTTACCGGCCACACTGTTTTCTGGCATGCCCGTGGCGTTCATGCTTTCCGCAATCTGCCGGGTGGCGAGTTCGGCCAAGGCAGTGAAGATTAATTCCGCCTCGGTCATGTGGTCGCGTAAGTTTTGACGCTCCAGTCCCTTCAACTCTTTGTGTTTTTTGACCGAGACTCCAGACCACTCACGATGGATGAGATTGGTGAGAATGGCATACTCACGCTCGTCTTTGATATCGTGCTCTTTCCAGTAGTCGGTGAGCTTGTTGCGTGTCTCCTGCCCCATCATGCGCTGTTGGATCCACTTCTCACTCCTGCCGTGCTGCTGCCAGTATTCACGGGCGCGATCCAGCGAACGCGCCGGGTCGGCCATATCCTGCAACCGCTCGTAACCGACTTTCGCAAGCCAGAGCTTGATCGGCTCGGCCTTGGGACTCGGAACCGACTGGATCAGGCGCAGGAGCGTCTCGGGATCGGCCACGTCGGTCTTGTATTTCTTTCCGTCCGCAGCCTCCATTTTCAGTTGGTTACAATTTGTAACCGACTGACATCCCTCCTTGGCCAGACGGTTTTTCAGCACCTTCCAGTAGTTCCGCGCAGCCTGATAATCGGGTTGTTGCAGGAGAACTTGGATGATATCCACCACCGAAAAGAGCCAGACGCCGCGCGATTCGTCGAACTGCCGCCGGATCTTGTAGTTTTCAAAAGCGACCAATGTCTCGTTTGTCATACTCTTTTCTCCTTGCCTCACGCGGATGTCGCACGGCATCTGCTTGAAGGTCACCTGTTCCCCTTTGAGCCGTTTCTCACCCCATGGACACCACTCGCCGTAGATCACCTTCGGGTTGATCACGCCCCATAGACGTCGAAGACCGTCTCGCCCAACCGGTAGAAGCGGAACCCGCCGCCGCCTTTCCAGCACGACAGCGTGTCGTCCGGCCGGAGCATGCGGTACGGCACTTTTTCCACGGCTCTGCGGGCCTGTCCGTCATCTAACCATTGCAACGTTGGCATGTCACATCCTCTTCCGCTATTTCGGAAGCGTCGCGACCGGTTTCCCCACCTGATCCGCGTCATCCGCATAGGTGTAGGTGAAGACCTGAGGCGTATCGGCGCAGGTCAACGCCGGCGGCGCACCTGCCACCCCCGTCTGGCGAGGCAGGTATTGCACCGCGCACGCCGTCATCGGGCGGTTCAGTTTGTCGGTCTTTAGCACCTTGTGTCCCGCGTGCGTGAAGCGCTCGGTCTGATCCCCCCGTTTGCGGTACCACCCCATCAGCCGTCCCCGCGCATCATATTCGTAAAGATCCTTCCAGCCCTTCTGCAGCGTCAGCACCGGATCGGCATACCGGTGCCCCGCGTTCGTGTAATCCACCGACAGGATCTGGCCGTCGTCACGGTAGACGCGCTCTTCGTTCGGCAAATAATAAAACGAGACCAGCGACGGCGCCGAATAAGACGGCCCCGACTTTACAAAACATCCGACGTCGACGCGGCTGCTCGTCATCGCTTGCGGTTCACCTTTCTCATTACAGACACGGAACCGGCCATGATAGGAAACGGCTATCTCGACCTGCGAGGCGGCGCTGTTCAGCGGCCGGATCACCACTTTTTTGGGATCCCCCTGCAGAACAACCCACTGAAACTCAAACCCTGTACCCCTTGCCGGGACAGAGGCCTCCAGCGTGATGCGGCGTTCGCGCGAGACCCCCCTGACGACCCGCGCGATACAGCACGGCGTATCGAACAAGCCTTCTGGACGGAAATCGAAAAAGTCCCGCCCCATTTCAGGCTGGGCATCCTTGAGCGTCCGCAAAGCCACCCAAGGAAGGATTTCCTCCGGTTTCAACGCATGCGCCATCTTCACCATGGCCTCCACATCCAGGCTTTGCGCATCGAACACAACCGGATGTGCCGCTCCCGTCAAATACCCGCCCGGTTCCCTCACGGTTTTCTGCGTTGCCCGGAGGATCATCTGCAGGGTCGGAGCCAAACGGTTTTGCAGGATCAGGGACCGTTTTGTCTCAGGCTGAAAAGCGGCCAGGGTGGCGGCAAACGCCTGAAGGAACGGCTGATCGGAGCCGGAAGAGCCTTGGCTCACCACATAATAAGGCGCGTTCACAGGAAACAAATCACCGGGATCCGGGTCGTAATCGCGGTGCTCGGGGAAAACCCAGCACTGGTTGCCGACATAATACCGGAACGCCGCGATCGCCTGAAAAGGGTCGGTGACGATCGAGCGCGGAAGGCTGCGCCAATACGGCCCGCTCACCATCGACATCGAGCAATTCCCGATCAGCGGCTGCTCGAAAAGCGTATTCGGCAGGCTCAGATGTGCCCGGTGTTTCTGAGCCTCGGCACCATAAACCACAGGGGTTAGCCCGGGGAACTTCGAAACGTCCAATTGCGAGTGCCCCCCGTCCCGGTTCACGTAAAGGTCCCCGAAATTCCCGGATGCCGTCCCGTCCCCAAACCATTCGCGCAGGCTCTCTGCTGCCGGCCCCTGATACGCCGGGGCATACGCGGACAGGCGTTTCATGTCCGGGCTCATGAGCCTGAAAAGCGTCCTGAAACACCCGGCCTCAAAATCCCAGCGCGTGTTCCCCGCGTTCACCTCGGCGGGCAACCCCATGACGACCGAAGTGACTTGAACCTGCGCAACGCCTTCCACGGGCTGCCCTTTGAGGCGTTTCGCCTTCCCGATCAGCTCGGCAAACCTTTTTTCGCCCTTCAAGTGTTTGAGGTCATTGTCCGACGCGATGGCCGCATCATCCCGGAACCCCAGTTCGATCGCCCGATCCAGAGCCTCCAGCGCCTCGCTTTTATCCGCCCGGTACGCCAGCGCGCACGCCAAATTGTACTGCCATGTCGGATCCTGCGGAAGCAGCGCCACGCCGTCGCGGCAGATACGCTCCATCTCCTCAATCTGCCCCGCCCGCACCACCTGAATCAACTGCTGCTGCAAGTGACGGTGCCGGGGATACACACCCGGCATCTCAAACACGTTTGTGACGCCTTGCGCGCCCAATGCCGCCGCAACCGCCGTGACACAAAAAAAACGTCTCATCTTCATTTTTCCCAAAACCTCCACCACGGTTTCCTCGCCTTGTTCTGTTGCAACAACCACCCGATCACTTTCGGATCCGCATACACGCGATCCCAAATGGAGTGGTTCGCCTTCTCATACTCGGTGTACCGGACATGTGAATTCCCGGCGAGCTTCAAGGCCTCGGCCATCCGCCGGGAGCATGCGACGGGGACATTCTTGTCCTCCGTCCCATGGAAAATCCAAACCGGCAACTTTTTGATTGGCTGTACGCGCCGGATATCGCCGCCGCCGCAAACAGGAATGGCGGCCGCAAACAGGGAGGGCTCGCGCTGAACCGCGTCCCAGGTGCCGAACCCGCCGAGCGACAGCCCCGTAATGTATAGCCGGTCCGGATCGGCCTGCCGTTCCGCCACGAGATACCGGCAAATCTCCAGCGCGACCTCCAACGCGGGCGTAGGTTCGCGTGCGGCGGCATAATCCTCCCGCATGGCCAGCCGCTTGACCCACCAGTTTCCGGCCTGGCACTGCGGCGCCACGACCATCACCGGTTCCGGCGTTTTGAGCAACGTCGACATCAGCGCGGGCACCCCCGCCTTGAGCTGAGCCAGATTGTCAGTCCCGCATTGACCCGACCCGTGCAGGAACAGGATCAGAGGATATTTCCGCCCTGCCGCCGGAAACTGCGGCGCCCTCATGCGATAGGGGAACGTCTCCCCTGTGCTGTTCGTGTAGACATGCGGTGCCAGCATCTCCTCGACGGCAAACTGCGCCTGCGCCACAGAAACAGCAAGGAAGCAACAGGGGATCCATTTCATGCCACCCAGTATGGCATAATCATATTATGCAAGAAAGCTTCTATTCTTTCAAAAGGCGGCTGACACCAACAAGGCGCGGACGGGTGCCCACGCCGTTTCGTTCCGGCATTGCGATGATTTCCCCCCTCCTTGGCGGGACGGGATGTGGTATGCTGTCTGCACACGTATGATTCCCCACCTGTACATCCATGTCCCCTTCTGCGACGGCAAGTGTCACTATTGCGGGTTCTATTCCGTGTTGAACGACGCGCATCTCACAGGGCTTTACCCCCCCCTGCCGTCCAAGGAACTGGAACTCGTCGCCAAGGCCAGACCGAAAATCACGCGGTTTTCACCCCGGACGGTTTACATGGGCGGCGGAACTCCCGCCCTCCTCGGCGGAGCCGGACTCGCGCGCCTCATTGAGCGGCTCTCCGAACACCTCTCTTTCGCCTCGGTCGAAGAGTGGACGGTCGAATTGAACCCGGCCTCTGTGAACAGGCCACTGCTGGACACGCTCAGAAAACTGGGCGTTAACAGGCTGAGCATCGGCGTTCAAAGTTTCGATGACGCGACGCTTGCGCGTATCGAAGCCTCGAGGCTGCGGCCGAGTTACTGGCGCGGGCTCCGTGATCGCGTCTCGGCCCCCGCCTTGGGCGGGGCAGCTCTCGTCGCGGCCGCTTGTGTGGCGCTCATACTCGCGGCGCCCGCGAGTTTCCACAGGTCCATAGGCACAGGGGCCTCGATCGCGGTCGAATCCTCGCCGATGATGGTTGCGTCAGCGACCGTCGAACCCAT
>JALHET010000658.1:492-1345 GCA_022839525.1 Lentisphaerota bacterium | reverse complement strand
GACACAACTACGCCGAACGAGCGCGGAGAAACGGTCGACCTTTCCGTGTTCTATCTGCGGACAAATCCTGCGGACGCAACGCAGCGGTGGAACACCGACGCAACCGGCACAAGCGCCGGGGACCGGGACGCTTCCGACGGTACAACAAGTACGGACCGCGGACGGGAAGCGGATAGTCTGGCCGGATACCTGGCAGCCGCTCCGGAAACCCGCTCTTCGATTCCGGACATAGAAATCGCCCGGGCGCTCGAAAGCCTCTACGAATCGCTCCGCGACGAGTTCAAGAACCGCGTCGCCCACTATGAAGGCGCCACCGCTACGCCGGGAACACCGAATACAGCAGAAGGAAAACGCTTCACTGCGACGGGCGACCGCGCGCGGCCGGCCTTAGTCGAAGTCAAGGCGGCGCAGGATCTCCATGTTGCCGATCCGAAGAACAACGCGTCGAACTATCTGCCTTGGGATGCGCACAACTACTTCGAGCTTCGCTGGTCCGAAGCGGTCGATATCGGATCTCTGGCCGACGACGCCTGGAACGTACGCAGTACGTACGACTTTGACAGCACAACGCCAGTCGGCGGCGACACCAGAATGGTCGGCGAAGAACTTCTGGCATCGGGATTCTTCCGGGCAACACGGACAGACACGCCAAACCTCGCGCTTACAATGGGCGTGCGGAACGATATCGTCGGCACAACGCCGGACGATGCGAACGATCAAAAGAGCGCAAACGGCCTGTACCGGAAATTCGATCTTGAACCGACACAGAGCGAACTTGAAAACGGACAGCTTGTTCAGGCAAACGTTCCTGCGCAGAGCCACCGTCTGCGCGTCTATGTCGCAGGCTACGCGG
>JALHET010000658.1:0-485 GCA_022839525.1 Lentisphaerota bacterium | reverse complement strand
GCCTCGTCCTGGAAATGGTTCTGGCCTGGCTACATCGACGAAATTGCGAATCCCGCCGGAGCGCTCGCACAGGCAGAATCGAACCCCCTGATCCGCGACCGGGCCGCACACCCGAATATCGTCGAACCCTACGAAGACGACGACGCGGTGTACGGAAAAGCCGCGGGAACAGGTCCGGCTCCCTCGTTGCTTGCAAACACGACCAACAAGGCGGACATCCGCATTGTAGAACCTTCCTACGCGCCCTCCTGGGACACGACTTTCCCGGAAATCGCGCGGTACAGAAAGAATGCTGCCGCGGAATGGACAGCGGCCGAAGACCTATTTGAAATCAGTCCCGTCGATACGAACGGCGACGGTTTCATCGACCGGCTCGAATTTCACCTCTTGGACGACAAGCCCTTGTACACCGCAGGCGAAGCCTGGCAGTGGGTAAGCCGCCAGGGCTGGTACGCAGGATCGGACCGCACTGCACCAACAGAAGC
>JALHET010000657.1:1238-2092 GCA_022839525.1 Lentisphaerota bacterium | reverse complement strand
CGCAGGCGACGTTGACCGCGAGGGTGCGGATCAAAAGCTCCGCGTCGGTATGTTCTTCGAACCAGGCCTTGACGTCCGCCGGTTTTTTCTTCTGCAACGCTTCCAGTTCGCCGACGAACGCCTTGAGCCTTTCGGTGGCAGCGGCGAGGTCACCCTTGTTCGTCTTGAGGTCGTAGTTGAACCGCCGGCTTTCGTATTCGTTCAGGCTGATTTCTTCGACCCCGACCGAGTAGAGCGAATCTCCCGTCAGCGGCGCGCCGTCTCCGCTTGCCCAGGTGCATTTCCAGAGATCTCCCTTGTCGGATTTGAACAGTCCGTCTCCCTTGCGCGCCTTGATGAACTGCTTGTCGATGTCCTCGACCATCGCGTATACGCCGTAGCGGGCCGATGCGCCGCCCACCTTGAGCGAGAGCGAGGTGTACGCCGCCCGGGGGGCTGTCCAGACGCCGAAGCTGCGGAACAGGTTGTAGCAGTAGATTTCGCGCACATGGTTCGCGTCGTCCTTGAACCATTTCAGGATGACGCCATCCATAGCGCCTGACATCTTGCGGTCGGCATCCTTGCCCAGCATCTCCTCGAAATCCGCCTTGAAGTGAGCCTGGTGCCAGGCTGGGGATGCAGGATTGTGCGGCTGTCCTTCGGAGCCCTCGGGCCGCCTGCGGCTGGTGTTTCCCCGGAGCCTGATCCCGGTCTGTTCGAAACGCCACACGCGTCCGTCTTTTACAAAGGAGTATGTGCCGGATACTTCCGTCTCGTTACGCGGATTGCGGTCGTAATAGCCGAGGAGTGTGTTCCATTCATCCAGGGTAAATTCGAGCGTTGTTTCGCCGAGCGTCGCCGGATTGAATATCGCG
>JALHET010000657.1:551-1205 GCA_022839525.1 Lentisphaerota bacterium | reverse complement strand
CCGGTTTAGCAATAAAATAATGAAACGGGACATCGTGTGCAATTGTGAGAGCGCCATCCCGGGGACAGAGCTCCGACCGCGGTGAAATCCGATCACGATTTTGTTGGGTCTTTCCCGGGAGCGTCCTGGGGCTTGTCGGCTTTTCGAGGTTGGGAGGCATCCCCGGATGGGAATCTTGTCAGTCGCAGGATTCGTGATGCCGTCAAGTGGCGAATTTCTTATAGAGACTGAAGACGAGGAGCGCCAGAAGCGCAGCCCAGAACGCAATGAATACTGCTGCGGTGAGCGGATTCTTCGGGAGCTTCAGCGGTTCGTCCTGTGCGCGAGCTCGCGCGTCGGCCAAAAGCGGTGCCGGGATAAGGCGGATGGAAAGCGTGATGAGGGCAGGCACGAGGATGAGATCGTCGAGGTAGCCCAGTACCGGTATGAAATCCGGGATAAGGTCGATCGGGCTGAGCGCATAGGCAAGGGTCAGCGCAATCGCTGCCTTTGCTCTGAGCGGAAGCCGGGTATCTTGCGAGGCGTACCACAGGGCGGTCAATTCTGTCTTGAGCGCACGCGCTCTTTCGGACAGGCGTATGCGGGGCGTAGGTGTTTCGTTGCGATCGGCTTGTTGTTCAGCCATAGTTCGTCCTCCGCTGTCAGTTCCGTGCA
>JALHET010000657.1:0-503 GCA_022839525.1 Lentisphaerota bacterium | reverse complement strand
CCATGTTGTAGCCGATGCGGTTGTAGAGGACTCCGATGCGCGAGAGTACCGAGCATTCGGCTGCCGTGTTGTTGACGCTTCCGCCACGAAGCACATGAGCAAATACTTTGATTTCGCTTGCTGCAGGTCCGGTATGGTTAAAGAGTTCCCCCTCCGGCGGGTTTGCAGAGAAAAGGTCCCAGCACATTTCCCATCGGCTGCCGCTCATGTGGTACAAGCCCAGTTCGTTGGGGAGTTTCGGTGTGAAGCAGGTGTGTTCGGCTGTTTCGCCCTTGTAAACCGCACATTCGTCGATAGTGTTGCTTCCGGTGTCGCCGGCGAATTTCTTGAGATAACCCGTCCGGTTGATGTCTCCGGGATTTTCGAGATCGGCTCCGATGGCCGCCCACATCCATTCTGTTTCGGTCGGGAGGCGGTATCCGTTTGCCGACCAGTCGGATACGGTTGCGTAATTGTTCGGGTTATCCGGATTGATCGTGTAAAAGGGAGTGAGTCCTTCAAGG
>JALHET010000177.1 GCA_022839525.1 Lentisphaerota bacterium | reverse complement strand
AATCTCAGGATCCAGCAGCGAGTTGCGCTCCACGACTTCCAGACTATCGGGCAACGACCATAAGACCGTCCGGATATACGCGTCCTGGGTGGAGCGGTGAACCACCGTCACCTCGCCGTCCGGCGAGATGTCCAGCTTCGGCGGAACCGTCCGCATCAGCGTCCCCAGATCAACCGAATCCCACACCTTCTGCCCCGGCTCGTCTTCTGTTCTAAGGAACAGCCGGTCCGTCTGGTTGCGGTGCCAGTACACCAGCTTGAAAAGCCGCTTGAGCTTCTGCTTGTGCACAAACATCTGCACACCGTCCTTGACCGGGATACCGGGCACCACATCGAAACTCTTCTTGGACGACTCATACCGCATACCGGCGTGTATCAGGACCAGTTGGATCACATACCGCCCCTCCTTCACCAGAGGGAACCACTTGTCCAACTCCAGCTTTTGCCGGAGCGTCTGCCCCGGTTTCAACTGGAACGCCCCTGCCAGCGGCGCGGGGTTGAAGGACGGCACCTCATTGTAAGAACCGCCCAGCGTCACCTCCATCACCAAGCTGTCGCGGGAATCTTTTCCCCCGACATCGATCATGTCGCGGGATGCGTTGAGCACTTCCACCTGCAGCAGGACGGGCTCGCCAACCACATACGCGTTGTACGCCAGTGTCAGCGAGACTTCCATTTGTTGAGCCGGCGCATGGCACGCGCACACCACCCCGCACAGCAAAAGCCAACACCCTTTTTTCATCGCGATTTTCACACCGCCTTCCTCTCCGTATCGTTTCCGGCACAGGATACCTGCGCGCTCCCCGCCTCTCCATGTTTCAGCCCATCGTAGCTCACCCGTATGCCCGGCGGCAGGCGCGCCTCCAGTTCGGCATGATCCAGATCGTGGCACAAATGAATCAGGTAAGACTCTTTCGCGCCGATCCTCGACAACAGCGCCAAACTCTCGTCCACACAGATGTGCGACGGGTGCGGCGTATACCGGAGCGCATCGAGGATCATCAGATCCACGCCGCGCAACGCGCGCACCGTCGCCTCCGGCATGGTGTGGCAGTCAGGCACATACCCGACCCTGCGCCCGCCATGCTCGATCAGGTATCCCGTCATTTTGCGCCCGTGTCGCACGTCGAGCGGCACCAGCCGCACATCGCCGATCCCGAAAGGCCCGGTGACCTCAATAAACTCCACAAGCGGCCGGTAGAGGCCGTAGGGCGAGGGCGTGTTGCCGATATAGTTGAACACACGCCGGATATCCGCCAACGTATCCGCATCCGCATATGTTGGAATCACACGCTTCTGGAGGGTGTTGAAACGGCGGATGTCGTCAAACCCGAAAATGTGATCCGCATGGGCATGAGTGAACACAACCGCGTCCACCCGCTCGATCCCGAAGTCCAACGCCTGCTGCCGGAAATCCGGCGACGTGTCGATCACGAACGCCGTTTCTTCCGTGCGCACATACAGGCTCGTCCTGCGGCGCGTGTTCCGGGGGTCTTTCGACGAACACACCGCGCAGTGGCAGCCGATCATCGGCACCCCCACCGAGGTTCCCGTCCCTAAAAAAGTCACTTCCATGGGCATCGGCGCAAGTATACCACAACCCACCCCATGCGCCACCCTCAATTCCCCACGCCAACGTCAAAAACGTGTATCAGAACCGCACAAAAAAAATCGTTTTTCGTGTTGCGCGGCATCCATCGTTCTGGTATGATCTGTTTGTAAGTTGAAGTGTCGCTATTTGTTTCTTGCTGTGTACTCCTTGTATCCCTAGACCGGCTTGCAAAAGCCGGTCTTTTATTTGCCGGGAGTTTTATACCGTGACGCCTGAACTCCTATCTCCCGCCGGCGGGTTTGACGCCGCGCTCGCCGCTTTTCAATATGGAGCGGACGCGGTCTACCTTGGGCTCCCGCGCTTTTCGGCGCGCGCGGACGCCGATAACCTGACGCCCGGGCGTCTGCGAGCCCTTCTCGCCTACGCCCGCTCTTTCACCCCCGTCAAAAAGGTCTACATAACCTTTAACACGCTCGTCCAGGACGCCGAACTGCCGCACGCGCTCGATTCCTTAGCGACGCTGGACGACCTGTGCCCCGACGGCGTCATCGTGCAAGACCTCGGCGTGACCCGTTTGATCCGCGACCACTTCCCCCGCCTTGCGCTCCACGCCAGCACGCAGTTGGCGGCGCACAACCTCGATGGCGTGCTGGCGCTCAAAGCCCTCGGCTTCACCCGCGTGGTGCTCGCCCGCGAACTGACCCTCGACGAGATCCGCCATATCGTGCGCGAAAGCGGTGTCGAGATCGAAATCTTTGTCCACGGCGCCCTTTGCTACAGCTACAGTGGCCTTTGCCTCTTCTCCTCCCACACCACCGGCCGCAGCGGCAACCGCGGCCGATGCGCCTATTGCTGCCGCGAGGCCTTAACGGCTCCCGGCGCGTCGAGCCGCAAGGCATCCGCACGCTTCCCGTTCTCGATGAAAGACCTCGCGCTTGCGCCCATTCTGGATGCGGTCACCGCGACCGGCGCACATTCGCTGAAAATTGAAGGCCGGATGAAAAGCCCGCTCTATGTGGCGTGCGTCACCGACTTCTATCGACGCAAACTCGACGGCACGCTCACCCCGGACGCCGAATCCGACCTGATCCAAGACCTGCAGACCGTCTTCAGCCGCCCATGGACCCGCCTCTATGCCGAAGGGCGCGGGGCACGCGCGGAAACCATCATCGACCCTGTGGCCATCGGCCACCGCGGCGCGCGTATCGGCAGCGCCGAGGCCGTGATCCGCGACCGTGAGGGCACGCGGTGGCTGCGCTTCACCACCGCCCGCGCCTTGGAAAAAAACGATGGCCTGCAGGTCGAACTGCCGAGCGGCGGCAAGCCCTTCGGCTGCGCGGTTAACCTGTTACGCGCCGCCGGCTCGCAGAGAACACTCGTATCTCTTCCCGCCGGGTCGGCCGCCGAAGTGGCATTGCCAAACGAAGATGTGCCCGTGATCCCGCCCGGCGCGCCCGTCTTCTGTTCCGCCTCGCAAGCTGTCCGCCGCCGCTACGAGATCAAAAACCTGCGCGAGTCTACCCTGCTTTCTGGACATCCCGTCAACCTCCATGTGTCCCTCGCGCCCGACGGCATCACCGTCCGCGCCGAAACAACCTTTGAAAAGGCCAGCGACATCCGGGCCGACGTGGCCTTCCCCCTCGCGCTGACCCCCTCACGCCAACCGGAACAAACCGCGCCCGCAGTCCGCAGGGCTTTCGAGCGCCTCGGGGACACCCAATGGCAACTCGGCACGCTGACGCTCGACAACCCCCACGCACTCTACGCGCCGCCGTCAAAACTCAATGAGATCCGACGCTCTTGGGTTGAAAAACTTTCCGCAAGCTGGGCAGCCCGCCGCGCCGACCGCCTTGCCGCTGTCGCGGCTGTTTGGGGGTTCGCGTCTATCCCCTCCTCTCCCGAGCCTTCCGGCTTGCCCGCGCACTGGTCGCTCAAACTCCGGGCAGAAGCGCCCCTTCCGCATGAGGATGCCCTGGAGGGTTTCCAGACCCTGATTCTCGCCATTGGCCATACCCCGCAAGGCACACTCGAGAAACGGCTCGGCGCATGGCGTTCCGTCAGCGGCGCCAGACAAACCCTGCTTGCCCTGCCGCTCATCACGCGCGAAACGGAGTTGGCTCGCCTGAAAAACACCCTCCGCTCGCTCGCGCAACGCGGCTGGACAGACTGGGAGTGCGCAGATTTAGCGGGCTACCACCTGCTCAAGGAAGCGGGGCTCAAACCCGCTTCCGCCGACTGGAGCCTGTATGTGTTCAACCGGGTTGCCGCCGCCGAACTTGCCCGTCTGGGTTTTGACACGCAGGTGCTTTCGCCCGAGACCACACCCGACAATCTCCGATCCCTCTACTCCGCACACCGCCTCTGTCCAGCGCCGGCTCCGGAACTGACCGTGTACCAGCACACGCCTCTTTTCATTTCGGAAACCGCGCCCAGCCTGTCTCAGCCCTCCCATCTGCCCGATCCGCAGGACGCTTCCATCCCCCCTGCCGCACAGAACACGATCAGCCTCACCGACCGCCGAGGCAGCACCTTCGTCACGCACGCCGTCGACCGCCTCTGGGTTACCGTCTGCGAGTCCCCCTACTGCCTCGCCGACCGTCTGGCCACCGCACGCGGCGCCGGTATCAGCCGCTTCCGAATCGACCTGTCCTGGTCACCCGAACCGGAGCGTTTTTCTTCCGTCATCCAGTCCGTCCGCGCAGGACGTCTGCCGCCCGGGGCACACTCATCCTTCTTCAGCCACAACCTTTCCTGACCGGATACCCGTCAGCCTTTGGGCGGAAGGATACGGACGTGAAGCACATCGTTTGAAATGGCTGTCTGTATCGCATCGGCACGGTCATCCACCCCGCAGGGGATCCGGATGCGCCGCATGTAGGTTTTGCCCGTCTCGCTGGCTTTCATGGTGAGCGTCAGCACATTGCCGACGGCTGTCACGCGCACACTCTCTTTGACGAATTCTTCAGGCAACGCAAACAGGACCTCATACGCCTTCCCGTTTTCACGCATATCCAGTGCCGGAGTCCGGGGGGCCCGTTCCCAGCCGGACGCCACCATTGAGCGTGCGATCTTGTTCATGCGCGTGCGCCCGGTCGAGACCCTCAGGCCGTCAACGGTTTGCGGCCTCGGCACGAATTTTCGAAACGATGTTTCCGCCTGCCCCGCGCCTCCCCTTTTTTGGGGAGCCGGTGTCAACGCAGGGGCAGCACGTTTTGTGGAATGCCAAACAACCCCGAGCAGAACAAAAACTGCCAGCAACAAAAGGTTGTCACATACCGCCCAAAGCCGCTTAAGACCTGTTTTGCCCTTCATAATGACGATCCCTAAAATAGTCTGCCGTGCCTGAAAGCAATTGACGTGCCAGCAAAAAACCCACGCGCGCCTCCGGTACCAACCTGCCCGAATTCGAATTCCAGACACCCCCCTCAACCTTTCCAAAGACAAGAACGCGCCAACCTGTCGCGTACTCCGTGTCATCTTGTCGCGTCCTTGCTTGCCCTGTCGGCAAGAGATCGCATAATATGTGGGCTTAAGCGGACAGCAGGCCTGAGCG
>JALHET010000176.1 GCA_022839525.1 Lentisphaerota bacterium | reverse complement strand
ATCCCTGCCCGGGTCGAGGCGATCGCTTACGACCCGAACCGTTCCGCCAACCTTGCTTTGCTGAAATACGTGGACGGCGAAAAGCGTTATATCCTTGCTCCCGCCGGGCTCAAGGTGAATGACGCGGTGATGGCGGGAGCCGAGGCCGAGCCGAGTGTCGGCAACGCGTTGCCGCTGGCGCAGATCCCGCTGGGGCTCTTCGTCCACAATATCGAGTTGGTTCCCGGTCAGGGCGGCAAGTTGGGCCGTTCGGCGGGCAACAGCTGCCAGGTGATGGCGCGCGACGGCAATTTCGTAACGCTGCGCCTTCCGTCCGGCGAGATCCGCCTGATCAACGCCCGCTGTATGGCGACGGTCGGTCAGGTGGGCAACGCGGACTGGGGCAGCATCAAGTTGGGCAAGGCTGGCCGCAAGCGCTGGATGGGCATCCGCCCGACGGTGCGCGGTGTGGCGATGAATCCGGTTGACCATCCGATGGGTGGCGGTGAAGGCCGCACGTCTGGCGGCAGTCATCCCCGTTCGCCGTGGGGCAAGCTGGCGAAGGGCGGAAAGACGCGCAACTGCCGTAAGACGAGCAGCAGGTATATTGTGAAGCGGAGAAAGTAACGCATGGCACGGTCTATTAAAAAAGGCCCTTACGTAGAAAAGAGCCTGCTCGAGAAAGTCGAGAAAATGAATGCGTCCGGCCGGAAGCAGCCGATCAAGACCTGGTCGCGCCGTTCAATGATCCTGCCGGAGTTTGTCGGCCACACGTTTGCCATTCACAACGGCAAGCAGCATGTTCCGATTTTCATCACCGAGAACATGGTGGGGCACCGGCTGGGCGAATTTGCGCCGACGCGCACGTTCAAGCAGCACGGTGTCCATACGGACAAAGCGGTCGCGAAATAACGGAGTTGAGAATCATGGAAGTGACTGCCATTACCCGTAACGTCAGGATGTCGGCCCAGAAAGGCCGCCCGCTGGCCCGCAAGTGTCAGGGGTTGCCCGTGGCCGACGCCCTGAAAGTAGTTGAATTCAGTCCGCGCAAAGCCGCGCTGATTCTGGGCAGGACGCTCAAGTCGGCGATGGCGAACGCTCGGAACAACGCGAACCTCGATGTGGACACGCTCAAGGTCAGCTTGTGCGTGTTCGACGAGGGCACGCGTATGCGCCGGTTCTGGCCCCGCGCCCGTGGGAGCGCGAGCCCGATAGCCAAGAGACTTTGTCATTGCAAGGTTGTCCTGACCGACGGTCAGTGAGGCCGGCGGCTTTTTAAAGGAGCAAGACGTTGGGACAGAAAGTAAATCCAGTTGGGTTCCGGATCGCGGTTGACAAGCAGTGGCGTAGCCGTTGGTTTGCCAACAAGAAGCAGTTCGGCGAACTGTTGTCGGAAGACATGATGATCCGTGAGTTGGTGAAGAAACGCCTCGAGAGCGCAGCGATCACGAAAATCCTGATCGAGCGTTACGCGAACCGCGTGCGGATCAACCTGTTCACCGCCCGCCCGGGCGTCGTGATCGGGCGCAAGGGGCAGGACGTTGACAAGATCCGCCAGGATTTGTCGAAGACGACCGGCAAAGAGATCTACCTCGAGATTCACGAGGTGCGCGATCCCGATGCGAACGCGCAGCTTGTGGCGGAGAGCATCGCGCAGCAGATCGAACGCCGCGTGGCCCTGAAGCGTGCCATGAAACGCGCCGAGAAGGTTGCGATGGACATGGGCGTGGACGGCATCAAAATCCGGTGCAGCGGACGCATCAACGGCGCGGAGATTTCCCGCGTGGAGTGGAGCAGGCAGGGCAAAGTCCCGCTGCACACGCTGCGCGCGAACATCGATTACGGGTTTGCCGAGGCATACACCACCGCAGGGTTGATCGGCGTCAAGGTTTGGATCTGTAAGAAGGATGATTTCCAGCCGGTTCGCGCCGGCGGTCAGAGGAGGAGAAAAGATGCCTCTAATGCCTAAGCGGGTTAAACACCGCAAACAATCGAAGGGTAACCGTGCGGGGCATGCCACATCGGGCACGCAGCTTGCGTACGGCGAGTTCGGCCTGAAGGCGTTGGAGCGCGGCTGGCTGACCAACACGCAGATTGAAGCCTGCCGTCTTCCCGGACAAGCCTGTCACCCGCAAGCCTATCGAAGTGCGTATGGGCGGCGGAAAGGGCAATCCCGAGTTATGGGTCGCTGTGATCCTGCCCGGCAAGCTGCTGTTCGAGATCGGCGGCGTGCCGGATTCCGTGGCCCGCGAGTGTCTGCGCCTGGCGGACACGAAGCTCGGCATCCGGACACAGCTCGTCACACGCAACGTAACGGGAGTCTAGCGGAACGATGAAAGCAAGAGAATTGAGAGAACTGGGAGCGGCGGAACTCGACCAGCGGATCCGCGAGCGGTCGCAGGAACTCTACGACCTGCGGATCAAGCACAAGTCGGGCGCCGGGATTGAGAAGCCGGTCCGTATGCGTATGCTGCGCCGTGAAATCGCGCGCATGAAGACAGTGAAAGCTGAGCGGGAGGCGAAGTAAAATGGCCGAGACGACAACACAGAAACGCGGCAGCCGGAAAGTCCGAAAAGGTAAGGTGATCAGCAAGAGCGGCGAGAAGTCGGTGATTGTACAGGGCGAGAGCCGTGAGCTTCACCCGAGGTACGGCAAGGTCATCCGCCGGTTCAAAAAGTATCATGCGCATGACGAGGCGAACACCGCCAAAGTCGGCGACACGGTCACCATCATGGAGACCCGCCCGCTGAGCGCGACCAAACGGTGGCGTATCGTCGTGAAGCCGGAGGAAAAGTAGATGATCCAGGAACAGACAGAATTGGTGGTTGCGGACAACACCGGCGCGAAGCGCGCGATGTGTTTCCGCGTCCTGGGACAGCGCAAGCGGTACGCCCGTTTGGGCGATAAGATCCGCGTGGCGATTAAAGAGGCGGCCCCTACGGGCGCGGTCAAGAAGGGGCAGGTCTGTACGGCGGTGATCGTGCGTACGGGGCAGCCCATCCGCCGCGACGACGGCTCGTATGTCCGCTTTGACCAGAATGCGTGCGTGATCGTGGACAACAAGTTGAACCCGATCGGTTCGCGTATCTTCGGTCCGGTGGCGCGCGAGTTGCGCGACATGAACCACATGAAAATCATTTCGCTGGCTCCGGAAGTGGTCTAACCCGGCGAACGACCGTAACGCCGATGACGGGCAGCGTGCCGCGCGGCAGGCACCCGACAAAACGGTTACGAGGCAGGAAAAACATGAGTGTTGCCAGAATCAAGAAAAACGATACGGTGATCGCCATTGCTGGCGAGTCCGCCGGGAAGACAGGCAAAGTCCTCCGCGTGATGCCCAAAAAGGGCCTGGCGGTGGTGCAGGGTTTTCGCATGGTGAAGAAGGCTGTCCGCCGTTCACAGACTGCCCCGAACGGCGGTTTTGTGGAGCGCGAGGCGCCGATCAGTCTGTCGAACCTGATGCCCTACGACCCTGACAAGAAGAAGGGTGTCCGCATCAGCAGGGTCCGCGAGGGCGACAAGATGGTGCGCAAATCCAAGGCGTCGGGAAAGATCCTGGACTAAGGGGAGCGGAGATGGCCAGACTTAAAGAAAAATACACGAAGGAACTGGCGGCGAAGCTTCAGGAGAAGCTCGGCGTCACGAACAAGATGTTGGTTCCCCGCCTCCAGAAGGTGGTGATCAACATGGGGTTCGGCATTGTCGAGAAAGACGTGCAGAAGGGGATTGTCGATGACCTGGCCAAGCTTTCCGGCCAAAAGCCGGTGCTGTGCAAGGCCCGCAAGAGCATCTCGAACTTCAAACTGCGCGAAGGTATGGTGATCGGCGCGAAGGTGACCCTGCGCGGCGAACGGATGTTCGAGTTTTACGACCGTCTGGTGAACAGCGCGTTGCCGCGTATCCGAGACTTCCGCGGGGTTCCCGCCCGCGGATTCGACGGCCGGGGCAACTACACGCTGGGCTTGAAAGAGCACACGGTCTTCCCCGAGATGGTCGATGCGGGGGGGCAGGGGAACGATGTCGGCATGGACATCACGTTTGTCACGTCGGCGAAAGACAATCAGGGCGCCCGCGAGCTGCTCGCGATTCTGGGCATGCCGTTCGCCGGCAAATAAGGAGGATTTCCACAATGGCCAAAACCTGTCTGATGGAGAAAGCCAAGCGCAAGCCGAAGTTTTCCACGCGCAAGTATTACCGGTGCTCCCGTTGCGGGCGCCCGCGTGCGTACCTTCGTAAGTTCCAGCTCTGCCGTATCTGTTTCCGCGAGCTGGCTGTGTCCGGAATGATCCCTCCCGGGTGTGACCAAGGCGAGCTGGTAGGAGAGAACAATGACGTCGGATCCGATTTCTGACATGCTGTTGCGCATTCGCAATGGGCTTAAAGCCGGGTTGCCCTCGGTCGAGATGCCGGGCTCCCGGATCAAGGGTGAGATTGCCCGCGTGATGAAGGCCGAAGGCTACATCACGGACTTCACGATGACCACCGCGGTTCCCCGCGTGTTGAGCATTGAACTGAAGTATAACGACGCTGCCGAGCCGGCGATCCGCGGTCTCCGCCGCGAGAGCAAGCCGGGGCTCCGCAAGTTCTGCGGTGTGCAGGACATTCCCAAGGTGCTCGGCGGCATGGGCACTGCGGTTCTGAGCACCTCAGGCGGAATCCTGAGCGGCAAGGAAGCCCGCACGCGCAAGCTGGGCGGCGAAGTAATCTGCACAATCTGGTGAGAGGGCTTCAACGATGTCGAGAATAGGTAAATTACCGGTCGCGATTCCTGCGGGGGTCACGGTGACCGCCAAGGGTAATGCGGTGACGGTCAAGGGGAAGCTGGGCGAGTTGAGCCGCGTTTTCCAGAACGGGATCGACGTGAAAGTCGAGGACGGCAATGTGCGTGTTGCCCGTGCGGATGATTCCCGTATGCAGAAAAGCTGCCACGGCCTGAGCCGCACGCTGGTCAAGAACATGATCGAGGGCGTGACGACGGGCTACAAGAAGGCGCTGAACATTGAGGGCACAGGCTTCAAGGCCGTGCTGCAGGGCAAGAAACTCAGCCTTTCGCTGGGGTTCGCTTCGCCCAAGGATTACCTCATCCCGGACGGGATCACGGTCACGGTCGATCCGGCTGGCCTGAACCTGACGGTAGAGGGGATCAGCAAGGAACTCGTTGGTCAGACAGCCGCCCGTATCCGCAGCTATTATCCGGCCGAGCCCTATAAGGGCAAGGGTATCAAGTACGTTGGCGAGCAGATCCGCCGCAAGCAGGGCAAGACTGTCGCGTAACGCCCGAACGGAGCTGATAAAACATGAGTTTTAATCGTAAAGAACAACGCATCCGCCGTCACATGCGCCTGCGTCAGCGCATCAAGGGCACGGCTGAGCGTCCGCGCATGGCCATCTATATCTCAAACAAGCACATGTATGTGCAGTTTATAGACGACAGCGCCATGAACACGCTGGCTTCGACCTCCACCTTGAACGCGGCGAAGCCTTGCAATCTGGAAACCGCCAAGCTGGTCGGCGAGCAGGCCGCCTCCGTGGCGAAGGAAAAGGGTATCTCGATCGTGGTCGTGGATCGCGGTGGCTTCAAGTTCCACGGACGCGTGAAGCAGATCGTGGAGGCGGCCACGGCCGCAGGGCTGAAGATCTCGGAACGTGCCGCCGAAAAGGCAGAGGAGGCGAAGTGAGCGCAGAGGCAAGATTCTCCCGCAATGAGGGTCAGAGTGAGTTTGACGAGCGCGTGGTGTTCGTCAACCGTTGCGCCAAGGTCGTGAAAGGCGGCCGCCGGTTCAGCTTCAGTGCGGTGGTGGTCGTGGGTGACCGCGACGGCCGCGTGGGCTTTGGGTTCGGCAAGGCCAACGAGGTCGCCGATGCCATCCGCAAGGGCGGCGACGCGGCGAAAAAGGAAATGATGCGCGTCAAGCTCGCGGGCAAGACCATTCCGCACGAGGTGACGGGGGTCTGCGACGGCGGACGCGTGCTGCTCAAGCCTGCTCCGGACGGCACGGGCCTGATCGTCGGCGGCGGGATGCGCCCGGTGCTCGAGGCCGCAGGCGTCCGTGACGCGATCGGTAAATCGTTGGGCAGCAAGAACCGCCTGAACGTGGTCAAAGCAACGGTGGACGCGCTCAACAAGTTGCGTTCGGCCGAGGAGATCGCATCAGCGCGTGCGTAAGCGCGCTTCCAATCCTTTAGGAGTTAACCATGGATTTGTCATCTTTGAAGAATACGCCCGGCGCGCGTAAGCCCCGCAAACGCGTGGGCCGCGGTAGCGGGTCGGGCATGGGTAAAACGTCCACCCGCGGCCATAAGGGTCAGAACGCCCGCAAGGGTCATAAAGGAAAGCTGGGCTTTGAGGGCGGCCAGATGCCGCTGGTGCGTCGCTTGCCGAAGCGCGGGTTCAAGAATCCCACGCGGGTCGAGTATCGCGCGGTGAATGTGTGCGATCTGGAGCGTTTCGAGAACGGGACGGAAGTCACCCTCGACCTGCTCCGGGCCAATGGGCTTTTCTCCAACAAGTATGACGGCGTCAAGCTTCTCGCCAACGGCGAACTGACCAAGAAACTGACCGTCAAAGTCAACGGTGTCAGCGCGTCGGCCAAGGCGAAGGTTGAGGCCGTTGGCGGAAGCGTTGAAATCGTGTAGGGGTTGTCACTATGGCCATGCTTGCCACCTTTGCGAACACCTTCAAAATCCCGGAACTCCGGAAACGCATTCTGATAACAGTCGGACTTGTTTTCGTCAGCCGTCTGATTTCCATGATTCCGACGCCCGGCGTGGATTGGCAGACGTTGCAGGTCGAACTCGCCCGTATCCGCGAGACTGCCGGTGCCGGTGGCGGCCTCATGGACTGGTTCAACGTGTTCAGCGGCGGTGCGCTCAACCAGTGCGCCGTTGGGTTCTTGAGCATTTGGCCGTACATCAGCGCGTCGATTATCATCCAGTTGCTGACCGCGGTCATCCCGCTGTTGGAGAAGCTTAGGCAGGAGGGCGAGTCGGGCCGGCTGAAACTGGCGCAGTACACGCGTTACCTGACGATCGGCATCTGCGTGTTCCAGTCGTTTGCCTTGGCGACCGCGCTGCAGAATCCGGCCTCGTTCGGGTTGGGCAGCGTCCAGATCGTGACGCGCCCGGGCCTCGGGTTCAACATCATGACCGTGATCTGCATGACGGCGGCTTCGCTGTTCGTCATGTGGCTGGCGGATCAGATCACCCAGCGCGGCATCGGCAACGGCACGTCCCTGATCATCATGATCAATATCACGTCCCGTCTGCCGGTGGCGATTATTGGGGCGTGGACGCGGTATTTTGGCCTGGGCGGCATTTCGGCGACCAAAAGCCCGGTCGAGCTCCTCTTGCTGCTGCTTTTCGGGTTCGCCATCACCATGGGGACTGTGATGCTGACGCAGGGGTTGCGCAAGGTGCCGATCCACTCCACGCGCCGCGCGGCGGGCGGAGGCGGCAACATGTATGGGATGCAGCAGACGTATATGCCGCTGCGCGTGAACTACACGGGCGTGATGCCGATCATTTTCGCGGGGCCGCTCATCCAGTTCCCCGCAGCGCTTTTAAGCCGTATCCCGGCTGAAATCGAGTGGCTCATGTGGCTGAAGTGGCTGGGGGCTCAGTTGTCCGATATGACCAGCCCCATCCACCTTGTGGCCTATGCGCTGCTGATCATGTTCTTCGCGTTCTTCTGGGTGGCCACCCAGTTCAACGCGATGCAGATATCCGACAACCTGAAGCGCGAAGGCTCCTACGTGCCGGGCATCCGTCCGGGCCGTGCCACGGCGGAGTATCTGGATGCGCTGATGACGCGGGTGACGCTGATCGGCGGAACCGGCTTGCTGGTGATCGCGCTTGTGCCGCAACTGTTGCGCGGCTTGATGGAACTGCCTTGGGAAATGGCGTCTTTCTTCGGCGGCACAAGCTTGCTGATTATCGTCGGCGTTGCGCTCGACACGTTGCGCCAGATGGAGTCCCATCTGCTGATGCGTAATTACGACGGTTTCCTGAAACACGGGCGTTTGCGCAGCCGCCGTTAAAAGAAAACCGGTTTCCAAAAAGACAGGCCCGCGGACTTCGTCGTCTGCGGGCCTTCTCATCTTACCGGTGTGGTTAATCAACTGCTTTTTCTAGGCTTCTTCCTTGTGGTGCGATAGTCTCCTCGCTACGGATTTCGAATATCCGCAGGTCGCCGGGCGGGATGGTTGCGGAGAACCTGCCGTTGCGGACAGTCATCTTCTCTCCGGTTAAGAGTTCGGTGACCTCGCCGCCGGCGAGCTCGCGCAACTCAACCGAAATTGCGGCGGCGGCGTCCGGATCGATCCGCTGCGGGACGTCCGCGAATTTGACGACCCCTTTGTTGTTGAATGCCCAGAGCCAACAGCTCTTTTTGCCGCGGTTAAGTCCATACATGCAGTCGCCCTCGACCTTGACAGGGAAGAACTCCGACTGGAGAGAGTCGAATATCTTCGCCACCTTCGGGAACTGGAGCTGCCCGGACTGCGTCTTGGCGACCGCGTTTGCGCCGGGCGGCGGCACCTCGTCCCCGCCGACGCGGATCACCCTGCCGCCGCCGCGTTCGTATTGGGCGAGCATCCGCTCGAATCCGCGGTCGGGATAGTCGCCTGCGATCACCAGTGCCCGATAGCGTCGGAGCGCGGCCAGAAGCTTCTCTGGATCCTGCGGCGCGTCGGGACATACGGCGTCGTACATCATCGCGTAGCGCGAGTTGTGGAGATTGGTCTCGATTCCCTTCTTGAGCGCACTCGCGCGGTCGAAACCCGGAACGAGGGTGAAAAACACCGCGTCGATCGCATGGTCGCCCGCAGTGTAACCGTATGCGGACGTCCCCCACGGATAGCCGCCGTAGGTCGAATAGCCCTGGGCGTATGGAACGAGTATCGCAACCGGCGTATATGGTACGCCGCGGTCGGGATGGCGCTGGGTGAAAGTGTGGTAGGCGACGAAATCCTCGCCGCGCGGAGAAAGGACAGTCTTACCCTTTTCACGGTCCCACATCAGAAACATCGCCGACCACTCCTCCTGCTCGACGAGGTTCGCGCCGCTCAGGTAGGCGAAGTAGAAGGCGCGGCGTTGGAGCGACCGTGAAACGCCAAAGTCCGGCCCGGGGTGGTAGCCGTCGTTCATCTTGATTTCCGCGTCCTTCGACCATGGATAGACGCACTCGGTGTTGTTCCACCACTCGCCCTTCGACGTCCAACCGTTCATGTAGACGGCGACGTACCATTCCCACGGTAGCCCGAATTGGCGCGCCGCGCCGCGGCAGAACATCGGCGAGACGTTCCAGCGGTACTCGGGGGCGTCCCGTCCGGAGGTGTTCGTCGTCTCCACGATGAGCATCTTTGCCCCGAAGCCTGCGGCGATATGCCCGGTGTAGAGCGATGCGAAC
>JALHET010000175.1 GCA_022839525.1 Lentisphaerota bacterium | reverse complement strand
CGCCGCTTTAACCTGCGGAGAGCCCAAAACGGAAATGTGGTACGTGCTGGGGCACGCCCCGGGCGCCGCGCTTTATGCGGGGTTCATCCAAGGCGTCACGCCCGACTCCCTGCGCACCGCGCTGACCAATCAGACGGCGGTTGAATCGCAACTCGTCCGTTTGCCGGTCGAAACCGGTCAGGCGCTTTTCATCCCTGGCGGGCTCGTCCACGCCATCGGCGAGGGGTGCCTGATTTATGAGGTACAGCAAAACTCCAACACCACGTATCGTCTCTTCGATTGGGGGCGCGCCGGTGCGGACGGCAAACCGCGACAGCTCCATATCGGCGAGAGCTTCAAGACCATCGACTGGTCGTTGCCCTCTCCGCACATGCTGACGCCCGCCGAAAGCGGCCGGGACGGCGGTGCCCGCTGGTCGACCGTCGTGTCGTGTCCCTTTTTCACCCTGCAGAAACTTGACGTGGCCGCGCCGCACACGATGGCGGTGGACGGGACAACCTTCCACGCGCTGTTCGTTTCCGCAGGCCGCGTGAACGTCGCCGCAGGCGGCGAGAGCGTCGCGCTGAACGCCGGTTCGAGCGCCCTCATCCCGGCTTCGGCAGAAGACTACACGTTAACCCCTGAGTCACCCGCAACCCTGCTCATCACAACACAGTAAGGATAACCCCGACTTTATGCTCAAATCCTCCTATCAGCTCTGCACGGTTTTCGGCATCCCGATCAGGCTCGACTCCTCGCTGATCGTGCTGGTGTTTCTTCTCATCACGAATTACGGCGACCCGTTCTACGGGATCGCGGCGGGCATCGCACTCCTGCTTTCAATTACCCTGCACGAATTGGGGCACAGTCTCGTAGCCATTGCTTTCGGCTGCCGCGTGCGCGACATCACCCTCATGATGCTGGGCGGCTGCGCCACATTGCTTTCGATGCCGCGGAAGGCATGGCAGGAATTCTTGATGGCTGCCGCAGGCCCTGCGGTGAGTCTCGTTTTGGCAATTGCCGGCCTGTGGCTGCCCGGCCACGTCCCGGCCCTGAAAGGGACGCTGGGCGCGTTCCTCTACTATCAGGTGGGGTGGCTGAACATGGTGTTGTTTGTCTTCAACCTGCTCCCCGCCTTCCCCATGGACGGCGGGCGCATCTTGCGTGCGTTCCTCCAGCAATTCTTCATGACGCGCGTCAAGGCCACATGGGTCGCTTCCCGCATCGGGCGCTTCATTGCGATCCTGCTGGGGCTCTCCGTCCTCTATTCGCTCCTTTCGCACAGAGTCGAGGGCTATATGCTTATCCGTCTGCTGATCGCCTACTATATTTATCAGTCGGCCGAGCGTGAATACCGCATGGTGCTGCTGGAGGAGGGCGCGACGCGGCGCAACCCTTTTGCAGGGTTCCCCTTCTTCGGCCACACGGCAACGGACACGCCGCCGCCGGACAACGGCAAAGCTGTGGTGAGCCCCCCGCCTTACGCGCGCGGCGGCGGCACCCGTGTCGATGTCCATAAAGAGTGAGGGGATAACCCGGCAGCGTCTGCGGCGGGGCTCATAGCTGCCGTTCCAACACCATCGCCGTGCGGCAGGGCAGATAAACCCTGATGATGTGGCACATTTCGGTATCGCGCATTTCCGTCAACAGTTCAAACCTCTGCCCGGACGCGATACGCGCGTGGCCGCCAAACCGCGTCTCATCGCTGTCAAGGACGAGGCGGTAAGTGCCCGGCGGGACGACCACCGCATAATCGGTAACCGAAAGCGTGCTGTGGAAATTGAACAGGAAAACCAGAGGGCCGCGCTCGAACACAAGGATCTTGTTCGTGTCGGAAACAAAAAGCCGGCGCGGCACCGACCCCTCCAATGCGTGATACCGCTTGACCAACGCGATGATCTCCGCGTCGAACTCCCCTAAACACCAGTACAGCAGATCCTGGTTGTCGCGCAAGGCCCACTGCCTGCGCGCGTAGCGGTAGGAAAAAGCGTTGCCCTCCCGGGGAAAATCGATCCACTCGGGATGGCCAAACTCGTTTCCCATGAAATTCAGGTACCCGTGCCCCGCCGTCGCCAGCGTGGCCAGCCGTGCCAGCTTGTGCAGCGCGACGCCGCGGTCGGCCTTCACATTCTGCACGGAACGCGACATGGCGTCATAAACGGCTGCGTCGACCAGTTGGAAAAAGAGCGTCTTGCCTCCAACCAGCGCCTGGTCGTGGCTCTCGACATAGTTAATCGTCTGCTCGTCCGCACGCCGGTTGGTGAGTTCGTGCCACAGGTAACCGATACTCCAATCCTCATCCCGCACATCCCGGACCAACCGGAACCAACACTCGGGCACACCCATCGCCATCCGGTAATCGAACCCGGCACCGTAATCCGTCACCGGCGCGGCGATGCCCGGCATGCCGCTCACGTCTTCCGCGATCGTCAACGCATCGGGGCGGATCTGATGGATCACACGGTTCGCGAGGCAACAGTAAACCCAGGCGTCTTCGTCCACCGTCTCATCGAAATATTGGCTGTAGTCCACGAAATCCACGCCCAACCCGTGGTGCAGGTAGAGCATGCTGGTGACCCCGTCAAACCGGAACCCGTCGAAATGGAACTCGTCCAACCAGTAACGGCAGTTGGAAAGCAGAAAGTGCAGCACGTCCGTCTTTCCGTAATCGAAACAGCGTGAATCCCAGGCATCATGCCACCCCCTCAGGCCATTGTGGAAGTACTGGTACGGCGTGCCGTCGAAACACGACAGCCCCTCGCGCTCGTTCTTCACCGCATGGGAATGGATGATGTCGATGATCACGGATATGCCCGACGCATGCGCGGCGTCCACCAGCGCCTTCAGCTCCTCCGGCGTGCCGAAACGGGACGAGCACGCGAAGAAACTCGACACGTGATACCCGAACGAGCCGTAGTAGGGATGCTCCATCACCGCCATCAACTGGAGCGTGTTGTACCCGGCCCTGATGATCCGAGGCAGCACCTTTTCGCGGAACTCGTCATACGTGCCCACCGCCTCCTTGTCCTGCGCCATGCCGATGTGCGCCTCGTAGATCAGCGGCACACGCCGGGGCACCTTGAAATCCGGCACGCGCCACACATAGGGTGGCGGATCCCACACCTGTGCCGCAAAGAGGAGCGTGGACGGATCTTGGATCACCCGCCGGGCATAGGCGGGGATGCGTTCACCACGCCCGCCGTTCCACACCATCTCCAACCGGTAGCACTGGCCGTGACACACCGCCTCCGGCGCGAGGTGCAATTCCCAGACATCGCGCCCGGGCAACCGTTGCAGCTTGAACGCGTCAAGAAGTTGCCAGCCCGAAAAATCCCCAACCAGCCAGATCGCCGTCGCGTTCGGCGCCCACTCGCGGAACACCCAGCCGTCCGCCGCTTTATGCAGCCCGTAATACTCGTGCGCACAGGCAAACTCCCCCAGCGACCCCGGCACACGCGCCAGTTGCGCTTCCCGCCGATCCGCGAGTTCAGACCGCCTGCGGATGATCTCGGCATAGGGCAACAGGTACGGGTCATCCAACAGCTGCATGCGTACGGGTGTGACGGGCATACGTTAACCTCCTGAAAAGGATAAGCCGCAACGTTATTCAAAGGAGCGCACCAGCGGACGGTTCAGCATCTTCTCATAGATGTCGATATACGCCCTTGCGCAGGCCTCATGGTTAAACCGCGCCTGTCCGGCACGCATGACCCGAGCGATATTCCGCTCGCGTTCCTCCGGCGGGCGCTTGAAAAACTCCATCGCCTTGTCCATCGCCCACTCCAAGCCGCGGCTATCGTAAATCTTGAACACGAAACCGTTCCCTTTATCCCGAGCCGGGTCGAGATGCTCGACCGTGTCATGAAGCCCTCCCGTGTCATGAACCACCGGCAGCGACCCGTAGAGTTGCCCCACCATCTGAGGAAGACCGCACGGCTCAAAGAGCGACGGTACCAGCGTGAAGTCCGACGCCGCATACCCAAGCTGGGATAACGCCTGATTGAAATCGCAAACCGCAAGACGCCCATACAAGTCGTGGAAACGGAGAATATCGTGAAACGGTTGCTGATACACCCCATTCGCAACGAGCGCGATCTGCACGCGCTGCTTCCAATGGCGCGACATGAAACGGTAGAGGATATCCGTGAGCAACTGCGGCCCTTTCTGTGCGGGATCCAACCGCGACGGCCAGAAAAAGAGGGGCGCATCGGGATTTTCCTCCAGCCCCACCTTGTGCTGGAACGAGACTTTGTTCAGGCGCTTGGCCTCGCGGTGCGTGTCCGCACCATACCGCGCATCGAGATGCGGATCGGTCTCGGGATTATCCGAAGGGTCGGGCGCGTTCAGGATACCGGCTGCGCACCCCGACCGGTACTTGTTGCGGATCTCTTCGCGCAACGCACGGGGAATGAAATCGTGCCAACCGTTCACGATCTCCTCAAGAAACGTTGGGCTTACCGTGTTGATGAAGTGCGAGGCGAACACGCCGCTCGACTGCATGTCGATCGGATTGGTGTTGCGCGACTCCTCATAGTTGTAGGGAACGCGCATGTAATAGAGGTTGCCCCAAAACTCGGCGGCATCAATCCCCGAATCCTCGACCTGCGCAAGGCTCAAGTGGTGCGTGTGGATGTTGTGGACCGTGAAGAGACAGGGGATGCCCATGCGGCGTGCCGCCGCAGGGATCAACCCCGTCATCCAATCGTTACAGTGGATCAAATCCGGCTGCACCGTCGGGATAATGTTGTTGATGACCTCGCGCGAGAAGGCCAAAGCGAGTTTAGGGTTCTCGTTTTGCGAGTTGCTGTAAACCGTCTCGCGGTAATAGAAACAGCGGTCTTCAGCCAAATGAATGCGGGAGTCCGGCAGACGGCTCTTGTACACGCGCAATTCGTCACTGATCAGTTGCCCCACATCGATGTGAAACATACGGCGGTAGTGCGGCAACGCCACATGCACATCCGAACCCAAATCGAACAATGCCGCCACCAGCGAAGCGGAAACGTCCGCCAAACCGCCCGCCTTCGCGTTCAGCTTACAGGCCATATTCCCCATACCCGCCGGCAGATACGTGATCTCGGGCGTCACAATCAGAATGCGCGGTTTCTTGATTCCGTCCGGCGGTTTCTTCGCCTTTGCCATACAT
>JALHET010000174.1 GCA_022839525.1 Lentisphaerota bacterium | reverse complement strand
GGCGCCAGCGCCTATCCGCGCGTCCTCGACTTTCCCCGTTTCCGCGCCATCGCCGACAAATGCGGAGCCCTGCTGCTGGTGGACATGGCGCACATCGCAGGCCTTGTGGCAGGCGGCGCGCATCCGAACCCGGTTCCCTATGCCGAGTTTGTGACGACCACCACGCACAAAACCCTGCGCGGCCCGCGCGGCGGGCTGATCCTCTGCCGGGAAGCCTTTGCCAGGGCGATCGACAAGACCGTCTTCCCGGGACTTCAGGGGGGGCCGCTCGAAAACATTGTCGCCGCCAAAGCGGTCTGTTTCGGCGAGGCGCTCCAACCCGAATTCAAAGCGTATGCGCGCCAGATCGTGGCGAACTGCCAAACGCTCGCCGCCACGCTCACCGCGCGCGGGTTCCACCTTGTGTCCGGAGGGACCGACAACCACCTGTTGCTGGTCAACGTCGCGCGAAGCGGCCTGACGGGAAAAGCCGCCGCCGCCGCACTCGACGCCGCCGGCATCATCTGCAACAAGAACACCATCCCGTTCGACACGAACAGCCCGTTCGTCACCTCCGGCATCCGGATCGGAACCGCATCCGTGACCACACGCGGCATGAAGGAGCTTGAGATGGAGCAGATCGGGACGTGGATCGCGGATATTCTCGGCGACATCGGGGACACGGGCCTGCAAGCCTCCGTCCGCGCCGACGTGGCCAAGCTGACCGCGCAGTTCCGTGTTCCCTGAGACCTGTCCCCCCGGAGGTTCCTGATGGCGAGCGGGAAGAAAAAGATCTACTTGAGCGGCCCGATCATGGATGAGCATCCAGATCAGGCCGCCACCTGGCGCGAGCGGGCGAAAGAGCAGTTGCGGGATCACTTCGTAGTGCTCGACCCCATGCGCCGTAACTTCAAAGACCGCGAAGTGGACAGCGCGAACGAGATCGTGGAGTTCGACCTTCAGGACGTGCGCGATGCGGACATCGTTCTCGTCAACTACAGCAAGACCTCCATCGGAACCGCGATGGAAGTCTTTTACGCGGCGCACGACCTTGGAAAGTTTGTGGTGGCTTTCTCGCCGTTCAGCTTTAAGGACTGTTCACCCTGGATGGTCAAGCACTGCACCAAGATTCTCCCGTCGCTCGATGACGCGATCGGCTATATCCTCGATAATTTTATCACGAAGTGCATCGATTGACGGTGCCATGCCGATCACCCTCACAACACCTTCCGGCTCGGGTTTTTCCATCGACTGGACATCGTGGCGCCCCGTCGATACGGCTGTTCTCACGTTCATCCGCAGAGAGGGGCACCTGTTGCTTATCCTTAAAAAGCGGGGTCTCGGGCACGGCAAAGTGAACGCACCCGGCGGACGGCTTGAGCCCGGGGAGACACCCGAACAGGCCGCTGTGCGCGAAACGCGGGAAGAGGTCGGGCTCACCCCCCTTGGACTGCGTGCCGCCGGACGGCTTGATTTCGCCTTTACGGACGGTTATTCGCTGCGGTGCCATGTGTTCACGGCATCCGCCTGCGAAGGCACACTCAGGGAAACGGACGAGGCCGCTCCTTTCTGGTGCGCGGAGGAAGAAATCCCTTACGGCCGCATGTGGGCGGACGACCGGCTCTGGATACCGCTGATGCTTGACGCCTGTCCCTTTGAGGCGCAGTTCATTTTCGACGGCGACCTTATGCTCTGGCACCTGCTGCGGACAGGACAAGGGGCTGCCGGTCACTGAACCGTTCTTTGCTGCCGACTGGCCAGACGTTCGCGCCTCCGGCTGAGGGCAAAGAAGACCGCAAGGATGACTGTCGCCGCACTGACGAGAATCAAACGGTTCATGCGGCTCCGGGGGATCGTCACCGTTGCCGCGCTCTTTGGGGTTCCCGTCGCCGCAGAAGCCGCCAACTCCGTGAGATCCGCCTCCGTCAGGCGCCCCTCCACCCACGCCTTCACCTGTTCAGGAGGTAAATCGCGGATCTTCTGCGCCCGCGTCTCGGCCTCTGCCCGGCGAGCCTTTTCCGCCGCTAAAACGACCGGCTCCGGCTCCGACCGAGCTTTACGCTCCTGAGCGCTCAAGATGAGGCCGGGGTCAACCGTTCCATCAACAAGGGCGGACACGGTGGCCGCACTGAAACAACAGATGGCCACAGACAAGTAACCTGTATGCAAAATCCTCACAAGAGTTCTCTCCAGCTGATCACACGCGGCATCGCGACCGACACCGGAAGATAGATGTAGAAATCTCTCCCGTCGGGGCTACGCGACCCCAGGCGGCTGTCCCAGTTCAACCGCACCGACAGGCTATACACAACGGCATCGTCACGGCAGACCATCGAACCGTTGAGTTGGAATGCGCTGACTTGCCCCATCACGGCATGATTGTTGTACAAGACCGCATCGACCCGGTTGATCGCCGTTTTCTGTGCGGCTGTCTTAATAACCTGATCACCCACCGAACTCTCGTAATACCGCCGGTCCGAACTCCCGGATGCCTTGTACGTGCCCGTCTTCTTATCGTAGACATAGTTGACCTTCCTCCCGGAGTCGGTGGCCAGATAGTTACCGTTGAAGGTGGAGGGATAGCCGATCGACGCGTCGGTGGCGTCACACGTGTAGGGTTCCACGACCAACGCATTTTTAAGCTTCTTGGTCAGCCACCCCTCATCCGTATAGTTACCGATCACAATGTTCCCCTTGGCGGCCAACCCCAACATGTCCGCGCCCGTGTTACTTTTTATGGTCTTGTCCGTTTTTGTGTCCGGTTTCGGCCAGACGGGCGCTTTGTTGTAGGTGATATCACCGACGATATGGATGTTCCGCCCCGAATAGATCACGCCCTGCCCCTTGACGGTTCCCTTGATGATCACATCGCCATCCACCACCACAGGCCCGGAGATTTCAATCGGTTTGGATGTCCCGTCCAGCACCAGGCAGCCGGTGTCGACCGCGCCCGCCACCCCTGAAGGCCCCACCCCGCTGTAACAGCCATTCACGAGCGTTTGGCCGTTCTGTTTGATGGTGCCGCCCAAATTGTTGGCAACGGTGCGGTACTCGGCCAAATCGCCGAGAAAAGGCATGTCCAACGGTTCTTGATACGAATACAGGTCGCTTGTCCCCTCGTATCCCATCTCCCACAGCGCCCCGTTAGCCGATGCGGGGCTTGTAGGTCTTGCACGTGTGCCGGCATCGGTCCAATATTGGGACAGCGTCATATGCTGCGTGTTTCCCCCTCCGGACACCGTAATCAGTCCGGGGACACCCAGTTCTGAGTTCGGAGAGGCATATGCGTTCCCGTTAATGTAGGAGGCGCTGTCCAACTCCATGTCGCCGTTAGACCTGATGTCGCCGTTCGCCATAATGCCGTTGCCCTGGAAATACCCGTAATTATTCACGAAATACGCATAGTCGAAAACCGACGACCGCCTCAGCGCGTATTCGGCAGTCTCCTCGATCGTCCGGGAGACCTCGATACCGGAAGCCGTTTTTCTGGTGGCCGTCGCATGAAGTGTGACGCGCGCATACTGGGTTGCCTCCGAGGCGGCGGAACGGTCAACCCCCTGAATCGAGACCGTTACCGTACACCCGTTCACGGTGCCCCCCTGCATCAGGTTGGCCACGTATCCGCCCGTGCCGATACTCTGTTCAGAAAAACTGTCGAACCACCCGAGCAAATTAAACGAAGTGCGGAATGCCCAGTTATATTGCCTGAACGTATCGCTGATCTGGATCTTCGCCTGGTCCAGCGCGGTCTGAGCCGCAAGCCGGCATTGCGAGGCGGTCACAAAATATCCCGCGGACCGCGTGCCGCTCAGGATGTAACTGAGCAACCCCCCTGCGACCACACCCACCACCAGCAGGCAGGCCACAACCACTGGCAGGATGAACCCCGCTCGATCAACGCTCTTTGTCATAACCGCGCTCCTATTCATTCATGATCTGGGCTTCAATCACCTGCTGCTGCCCGTATGTCCGATTACCGATGAGGATCGCCATGTCCAAATCGGCTCGTATCGTACCGTTCGACGCCACAACCGAAAAAACGTTCGTGCCTTGAAAAACCAGAGCCCCGCACGTCAGCCAATTCTCCTTGCCCTTGTCCGCTTTCAGTTTTTTCTTGCTGTTGAGCGCAATGCGGTTCTTGGCGCCCTTTTTCGGCTTGAACTTGAGGCCGTTTCCCTTGCCTTTGTTCGGGTTTTCCACTTCCAGTTCGGACTGGCAAGCATTCATCAACCCGCCATCCTCGTTGATGCTGAAAAGGAGCTTTTCCCGCAGCGCCCGCGATTGGAGCGACAGCTCGACATCCGCGATGGTCGCCTCATACATGCGCTGAGAAGAGACAAGCGCCACCACGATCTGGGAAAAAACGACACTTGTTACCGCTGTCGCCAACAGCACCTCGGTCAGCGTGAAGCCGGCTTTGCAAACCCGCATATTTCTCAGGAAATAGCGTCTCATCGTTTGCCCCCGCTACAAACCGGTGCGGAAGAAGTTCCGGTCCGCACGGTAACGTTCGATGACATAGTCGTTCGGCAGACGGACGGAACCGCCGCCCGGAACAGGCCATTGCACATTGGTGCGGATCACCCAGTGGGTTATGGGCTCGCCGACCGGCGTAATGGACCGCATGTAATACGCCGCCCCCCCCTTGTGCCAGACCGACGTCCTCTCAGCCGGCACCTCCGCCCACTCGGCCACATCTTCCCCGATCGAGCCGACAAACCACGCCGTCTGCCGGTTGAAGGTTTCCCATGCCAAATCATACGCGAGCGCATCGGCAGCCAAACGCCACTTGATATCCGCCGCGATCCGCTGACAGACGGAAAACGTTTCAAAAAGCACCAGGGTCAGCAGCAGGGCGATCATCGAAGCGAACATCACCTCAACAAGGGTGAATCCCAGTCTTAAAGACGTTTTCATCCCCTTTTTACCCGCTTTTCGCCACGTTAAATCCCGGTGGTTCATGCCGGATACTTAATTAAGTTTCTTATAAGATATGCTACTTTAAACGTTGGGTCAATAAAAAAAGTCCGAAAATTCGTAATCGGGGTGTGACAGGGGGGGAAGAGTCATCGTGTACGGGTACGTGAACGGGCACGTGTACGGGGTATGGCCAACGTTCACGTTCTCCAAATCGGTATCGGTATCGC
>JALHET010000656.1 GCA_022839525.1 Lentisphaerota bacterium | reverse complement strand
ATCGGCCGCCTCGAACGCTTCGTCGCCGACTGGGAACGCGACAACAACCGGATTATACCGCCGGCAGTCGCTTCTCCGACCGGAAAAAAAGTCGCGGTCATCGGCTCGGGTCCGGCAGGACTCACCGTTGCCGCCGACGTGCGCCGGGCAGGACACGAAGTTACCGTATTCGAAGCCTTCCATAAAACGGGCGGCGTCATGGTGTACGGTATCCCTGAATTCCGCCTGCCCAAGGCGATAGTCCAGAAAGAAGTCGACGTGCTCAAGGCGATGGGCGTCGTGTTCCGTACCAACTTCCTCGTCGGCCGGACCGAGACCATCTACGACCTCCTGGACCGTGAAAAGTACGATGCAGCCTTTATCGGCACCGGCGCGGGACTACCGAAATTCATGGACATCCCCGGAGAGAACCTCATCGGCGTGTTCAGCGCGAACGAGTACCTCACCCGCGCAAACCTCATGAAAGCCTACGACACCTCGCGCGCGGCAACCCCGCTTTACCAGGCAAAAACCGTCGCTGTTGTCGGCGGCGGAAACGTCGCCATGGATGCGTGCCGCATGGCCTTCCGCCTCGGCGCCGAAAAGGTGTACTGCATCTACCGCCGCACCCGCGACGAGATGCCCGCGCGCGTCGAAGAAGTGAACCACGCCGAGTGCTTGAATACGAACTCGGCGAGCCGGACGCATCCGGAAGGCGGAGTCCGGTTGCGAAGCCGGGCACAGAGCATGAAATTCCCGTTGACGCAATGATCGTCGCACTCGGCAACGAATCCAACCCCCTGATGGCGCAAACCACGGACGGACTGGAAACAACCAAAAGGGGAAACATCGTTGTAGACGCAAAACAGCGGACCAGCCTCAAGCGGGTCTGGGCAGGCGGGGACATCGTCCTCGGAGCGGCTACCGTTATCCTTGCGATGGGTGAAGGCCGCAAGGCAGCAAAAAGCATCAACGACTATCTAGCCGGAAACGAAGAGGAACAGGCCGACTGAGCAGACAGCGGCTTACACGTTTGAATCATCCCGGAACGGCATCCCGCCGTTCCGGTTTTTTTGCCCCGGGAGCAACCGTACCGGCGGATTCCTGCCTGAACCATCCCATGCATACAAGCTTTCAGGCCCAATCCTGCCGGCACCGCCCAGCGCGCGCAAGCTTATCGGCGCAACCGTACCGGTTCGCCAAGCCGGACTAGCAGCTAACCCGCTGCATAATTTGACAAGGCGCAAAAAGAGAACCTATACTGTTTTATTCCCGTTTAATAAGGAAGAAAAAGTATGAAACTCTTCAGACACCGCACCAGAGCCACAGCGCTTGCCTTGACACTACTCGCAACTGCGGCGATTTCCGCACAGGAATACCGGATATGCCTCGGGTCCTTCATCAAACCAGAAAACGCCATAACCCTCATCGAGAAAACCGCACAAACCGGAAACAAGGCTGTTTCGGAACTTGCTCGCGTGCAGGGGAAAGTGTTCACCCGCGTACTGCTCGGCGAAACCTTTGTAACCAAGGAA
>JALHET010000173.1 GCA_022839525.1 Lentisphaerota bacterium | reverse complement strand
CGGTACCGAGCCGGTAGGCAAGCACGCCCGCATCGAGGTCGCGAGCGGATTGCTCATCGCGCAATCGCTAAACGCGTATCCTGCGGTTGTCTCCACGCCGATCGATTTCACGACGACTGAAACTGGCTACAGGTTCAGAACATGGATTGGGAATGCGACGTATCTCGGCCCCATTTCCTACGTCGGCGACATCCGGATCATGGTCCATGACAACTTGATGATGATGTTGTGCGGCGGCCTCACCGGCAAAAGCGACACCCAGATCCACCTCACGGGCAAGACTACAACCGAAGGGCGCTCGACGCTTGTCATCAGTAATCAGCCGTGGGTGGCCACCCACTTTATGCGCGCCAGCGAGGGAAGCACCAACAAATACGGGCAATACGGCCAGGTTGTCTTCGCGGTGGCCAGCAACAATTTCGCATCGCTGGGTTCGCCGAATCTTAATGAGCAGTGGAACACAGCCGATCTCGTGACGACGGTTGACTGGGCGTTCGACAAGACCGAGATGCCGCTCTATTGGGGCCACAGTTCAACCTTCGACCTCTGCGGCACACAGCAGCGTGTTGGCATGCTTAAGATGATTCCGACGGCGGGGCAAACACCGCCGGCGGTCACGAACTCGTCCGCGAAGGCTGCAAAGCTCTATCTCAACCAGATCGCAGACTGGCAGCAGGACGGGACGATCGGCGGCAAACTGGATGTTTCCATCGCTGGCGCGTATACGACCACGTTCGCGTCGCCCGTGATGGCCGAGGGCGAGCTTGAGGTCGTGAACGGTACGGTCGCGTTCACCTCGACCGGCTCGTGGCGCGGCGCGACAAATGTGACGGTGAACGGCGCCTCCGCCAAAATCGTGATCGCGAACCCCAAGACCTTAGACAAGTATGCGCGCCTCAACCTAGACAATTCCGGAAAAATCGAAATCGCTTCAGGTGTCGAACAACAGGTCATGAGCCTCTATGTGGACGGCGTGTTGCAGGGCGACGGCATCTACACCGCAACCAAGCGTCCCGACCTCGTCTCCGGGGGTGGTAAGTTACAGGTGGGCAAAGTGGGGACTTTGTTCGTTGTTCGCTAGCGTGGACGAAAACAACTTGGTTTTATTGTGATTGTCGGTTTATAAAGAACCGGAAAGGAAGAATTCTGATAAATATGAAAAAGACGCTGATTTTGGGCGCGGCTCTGAGCTTTGTGTCGGGTATGGCATTCGCAGCAGCGGTTGATGTCGGAAGCGACCTGCAGGTTCTATGGGACGACTATATCGTAGACACAGCGCAGACGACGGCCGCGCGCGTCCTGCACCGCCCGGAATACGCGGGTGACGTGATCAAGCACGACCTGCCGTGGGAAGGGGACGGTTGTAACTATCACTGCATCTTCAAGGACGGCGATATCTATCGCATGTACTACAACGGTTTTTCGATCGGCGCCTATCGCAAACAGCCCTATCCGTTCAAGCCGAGCGGTGTGCGCATCTGCTACGCCGAGTCGAAGGACGGCATCCACTGGACGAAACCGAAGCTCGGACTCTGCGAATTCAACGGCTCGAAAGAGAACAACATCGTCATCGACAAGACGATCCACGGCGCGCTCGACAACTTCTACGTCTTCAAGGATCCGAACCCCGACTGTCCGAAGGACGAGCTTTACAAGGGCATCACGTCCTATGAGTGCAAGTGGCCGGAAGACAAGCCGCTCCCCTATGGCATGAAGCGCCATCGCCGCTCGAAGATCGACGACGGCGTCAAACGCGACAACCTGCCGTTTATCCGGGGGCTCGTGATCTTCAGCTCGCCGGATCCCTTCCACTTCAAGTTCAACCGCGGCATCACGGCGGATGGCGCGTTTGACACGCTCAACATTGTTATCTGGAACAAGTACGAGAAACGTTATTACTGCTATTGCCGCGGCTATCACAGAGTCGAGACCGATCGCAACGGCGACCTGAGTGTCCGTGACATCATGGTGACGACGAGCGACGACGGCAAGATCTGGACGAAGCCGAAGCTTATCGACTTCGGTCCCGATGCGGAGGACTATGCGCTTTATACGAATGTTGTCCAGCCCTACCCCAGAAACGACAAGATCTGGGTTGGATTCCCCTCGCGCTACGTGGAACGCAAGGCGTGGACACCGAACTACGACCGTCTGCCGGGCTTGGCGGAACGCAAAGAGCGCATGAAGCGGCACGTGCGCTACGGGCTTACGCTTTCGGATACCGTCTTTATGATGACGCGTGACGGCAAGACCTTCCAGCGTGACGATGAGGCGTTTTTCCGTCCTGGCCCGCAGAACCGCTGGAACTGGGTGTACGGCGACTGTTATCCGGCTGCGGGGTTGCTCGTCCCGACGGCGGAACCCGAAGGCGCCCAAGACAAGTACTCGATGTATTTCTACGAGGGCCACTGGATGGGTGAGGCGGAGATATTGAAGCGCTATACGATCCGTCAAGACGGCTTCGTTTCACGCCAGGCACCGTACAGAGGCGCGAAGGTCGTGACGAAACCGCTCGTCTTTACAGGCAAGGAACTTCTCATCAACTTTTCGACCTCTGCGCGCGGGCGGATGTTTGTGACCGTGCGCGGCGAGGACGGACGTATGCTCAAATCCATCGAACTCTTTGGCGACCAGGTCGACCGCCCGGTCGACTTCGAAAAGGACGAACTCGCCTCGTTCGCGGGCAAGCCGGTGACGCTCGAGTTCGAGATGTCCGACGCCGATCTTTATGCGTTCAGGTTCAGGTAAACCCGTAGCCTGCGATCCGGGAGAAAACGAAAATGAAAAAGAGTAAGTGCGTGATGAATCTGGCGCAGGTGGGGCTGGCCGCCGCATTGTTGGTCGCCGTCGGTGTGCGTGCGCAGGACGTTCCGGTGCGTATGTTGGAACTGCCGCCCGGCGCGAATAATCCGCGCAACAGCGAGGGGGCGTTCGTCACGCTCAAGGACGGGCGTATCCTCTTCGTGTACTCGCACTATACGGCGGGCAGGGGCAGGGATCATGACCCGGCGCACTTGGCAGGACGCTATTCGTCCGACGGCGGCCGGACATGGACGCAAGAGGACAGGATTGTCGTGCCGAACGAGGGCGGCATGAATGTCATGTCCGTGAGTCTGCTGCGCCTGCAGAGCGGGGAGATAGCACTCTTTTACCTGCTCAAGAATAGTTTGCAGGACTGCCGCCCGGTGATGCGGCTCTCGCGAGACGAGGGCGAGACTTGGGGTGCGCCGGTGACGTGCATCACGGATCAGGTGGGCTATTATGTGTTGAACAACGACCGTGCGGTTCAGCTCAAAAGCGGACGGTTGGTTCTGCCGGTCTGCCTGCACAGGCTGCCGGGCGAGCCCGATTTTGATATGAAGGGAACGCTCATGTGTTACCTGTCCGACGACAACGGCAAGACGTGGCGGCGCAGCAAGACTGTGCAAAAGGGCTATGACGCCGCTGGCGAGCGTATCACCACGCAGGAGCCGGGCGTGGTGGAACTGAAGGACGGTCGTGTGATGATGTTTATCCGTGCTAGCGGCGGCTGCCAGTATCTCGCCTGGTCCTCCGACGGCGGCGACACGTGGAGTGCGCCGGCGGCATCGGAAATCAAATCTCCCGTCTCTCCCGCCTCGATCAAACGCCTGCCCTCGACCGGCGATTTGTTACTGGTCTGGAACGATCACGCCGCCATTCCGGACAGCCTGAAAAACAGGCGCGTGCCGCTGAGCACGGCGATTTCTAAAGATGACGGCAAGACATGGCAGAACATCAAAGTTCTGGAAGGAAACCCACAAGGCTGGTACTGCTATATTGCGATCCATCCGGCGCAGGATGCCGTGCTGCTCGGCTACTGCGCGATGTCCCTCCTCGGTCATTCGCGTGTCACGCGCGTGCCTGTCTCGTGGCTTTATGCGCCGACACCGACCCCCGTTCCGTCTCCGAGCGATATGCCGGATGCCGTTTTCAATGGCTTTTTCAACGACTGAGGGTGTACGGAAAGTAATCGGTTTTTCTCACACGAAGGTACGGGAATTGAGTGAGTGCAGCGGTTCATTCATGCATTGGCACGGTATCGAAACCGGGATCGGGGCACCTTGGAATTTAGGAATTTTTAAACGTTCAAGCGGTGTGGCTCGCGGGGAGATTCTCTCTTCCCGGCGCTCCGCGCGCCTTACCCCATCCTCCATATTTCGTGTCCGTGTCAACCCCAATAAGGTTCGGCACTTCTATAATGTATTCCTATTGTTATGAGTGTTCGTTCAGCCCAAAAAGCTGCGGATTCGATTCGGAATCGGTTGGCTTTGTGTGGCGGAGTGTTGTACGATACAGGGACGCTTAAGAAAGGATAGGAGCATGAACAGAAGAGAATTTATCGGAACACTTGCTGGTGCCGCAGCCACGACGGCGATCAATCCGGCATTTGCGGCGCCGCCCGCGAATAAGGGCACGATGTGGGCGTTCCTCGTGCACTTCGGGTTCAATAACTGGTACGATACGCCGCTCGCCGAAGCGCCCAAGGACGCGAAGCCGCATTACCTGACGCGGTGTATGGCGGATTATGTCCGTTTTGACGAGGGGCTATGGAAAGAGGTGTCGCCGATGCTGCCCAAGGCCGGCATCAACACCGTCATTCTCGACCTCGGTGAATTCATGAAATTCCCGAGCCATCCCGAACTCGCGGTGAAGGGGTCGTGGGAGCCGGAGAACATGCAGGCGGAGAAAAAGCGTCTGGAGGCGATGGGGCTTGAGGTCATTCCGAAACTCAATTTTTCAGCGGCGCACGACAGTTGGCTCAAGGATTATCAACGGATGCTGTCGACGCAGACATACTATCAGGTGTGTTCCGACATCATCCGCGACACGATTGAGATTTTCGGCACGCCCCGCTATTTCCATCTCGGCTACGACGAGGAGACCGCCAGGCACCAAGGCCCCGCCCGCTACCGCATGTGCGTCATCCGCCAGGGCGATCTCTGGTGGCACGATTTCCTGTGGTTTGTGAAGCAGGTTGAGGATAAAGGCGTGCGCCCGTGGATATGGTCCGACTACATTTGGGGACATAAGGATGAGTTCCTGAAGCGGATGCCACGCAGCGTGCTGCAGTCCAATTGGTACTATCATGGCTTCAAGGATGTCAAGCCC
>JALHET010000172.1 GCA_022839525.1 Lentisphaerota bacterium | reverse complement strand
GCGGTGACAGAGGCGCCTTTCATGACCGGATCGCATGACGCAATCGTTAACTCGACTTTCTGGGGCATCTCGATGGCGAGCACTTTGCCGTCTGAAAGGAGGGCGAACATCCCCTCCATATCTTGGACGAGATAAGGGAGCTGTTCTTCGAGGGCGTCTTCCGGCAGGGAGAACTGCGAGAAATCTTCGGTGTCCATGAAGGTGTAGAGGTCCGCCTCTTTGTAAAGGTACTGCACGGGGCGGCGTTCGAAGTCAATGTCGTCGAAAGGCTCGTCGCCTTTGCAGGAGACATCCTGCTTCGCTTTTGTGACGAGGTTTCGGAAGCGGAGGTGGTAGATTGAGGCGGCTCCGCGCGCGCTGGGGGTGGAAACTTTGAGGTCTTCGAGAATGTGAGGCAGTCCGTGGATACCCACAAGGCTTCCTTTTTTCAGATCGCATGCTTTTGTCATAGGCTTTTCTCCTAAAAGGAACCACTTTATATTTTTGAGGGTGCGTTTGTCGAGCGTGCGAATCGGCGCGGGTAAAGTTGGCGGTAGATGTCGAGCGTTGCGCAGGCGGCGGTTTGCCAGGAGAAATGGGCGGCGCGTTGGAGTCCCTTTTCCCGGTAGGTGTCGTGCCAATCGAGTGAAACGAGGGCGGAGAGGATCGCGCGTTTCCATTCCTGCCGGTCTGTCGGGTGCACGAGTTTGGCCGCGCCTGCCGTGATCTCCTTGTGGACGTTGAGCGCGGAACAGATAACGGGCGTACCGCACGCCATGGCTTCGAGCACGGGGAAGCCGAACCCCTCGACCAGGCTTGGGAAAAGGAAGGCGTGCGCGGCGCTGTACAGCGTGGGCAGGGTTTGTTCCGGGAACTCGCCGAGCCACAGCACGCGGTTGGCGAGGCCAAGCTGTTCAGCCTCCCTCCGCAAGGGGCTGGCTGAGCTGTCGAACCCGGCGATGGCCAGCGGTGCCGTTGCGGTGGGGTCCATGAGCGCGAGCGCGTGGAGCAGGGTGGTCACGTTTTTGTGTGGCTGGTCTGAGCCGACATAGAGCAGGAATTTGTCGGGCAGGTTGCAGGTGTGCCGGAGTTCGGCCACGGCGTCCGGCGGTTGGGGGCGGAAAGCCGGGTCGATGCCGTGGTGGATGACCGTGCCGCGGCGGGCGGCATGCGGGCCGAAGAAGCGCGCGCAGGTTTTGAGGGCGTCTTCGGAGACGCCGATCAGTTTCCGGCTGTGCCGGATGACGCGGTGCCCGATGATTCGCCAAAAGAGCCGGGTATACGCGGTGCTGTATTGGGGGTGGGAGAGCGGAATGACATCGTGGACGGTCAGCACCATTTTTCCGGGCACATGCGCAGGGGTGAGGAGATAAGGCGCGTGATCAACCTGTGGCCGGATGGCTCTTGCCAGCCGGAAGGTCTGCCAGTGGCTCTTGAAGGTGCTGATGGGCGCCAGGGCGGTGTGTGTGGTCACGCGGGGATGTTCGAGGAACGGGATTGCGGTGTCGGGAGGGAGCAGCACATGCAGGCGTTCGTCCTCCCGGAGTTCGGGCAGCATGGCCGCGAGCAGAGAGCGGATATACCTGTTGATTCCCGGATAGGCGCAGGTGGCTGTGCGGGCGTCGAAAAATATGGTGTGAAGGCCGTCCATCGTCAGTCCTTGCCGTTCGGAAAGAGAAACGTGAAAACGGGAACCTACCCGGATCCCCCTTTCCGGGCGGTGTGAAAAGGTATATCATAAACCCCGTTCACTTCCAAGTATACAAGGAGCGCGATGGGGCCGGTGCCGAAAAATCGAATCGTGTTGCTCACGGGGGACGGGAAAGGTAAGACCACGTCGGCGTTGGGCATGGTTTTGCGTGCGGTGGGGCACGGTCAGCGCGTGTGCGTGCTGCAGTTCATCAAGCGGCGCGGCGACACGGGGGAGGCGCGTGCGCTGGCGAAGCTTCCGGGTGTGGAGGTGCACCTGTGCGGCGAAGGGTTCGTCAGGGTGAAGGACGGGCCTGTCTTTGAGCGCCATGCGCGTGCGGCGGAGGCCGGGCTGAGGCTTTCGGCGGAGAAACTGCGCGATCCGTCATTCGGGATGGTGGTGCTTGACGAGGTGTGCGGCGCGGTGGCGCATGGCCTGCTGTCTGAGCGGGCTGTTTGCGAGGCCGTGGCGCAGGCCGCCCCTTCCACGACCCTTGTGCTGACGGGGCGGGACGCCTGCCCCGCGCTCATCGGGCTGGCCGACACGGTCAGCCGCATCGAGTGCGTCAAGCACGGCATGGACAACGGCTGGCCTGAGCGGCCGGGCGTGGAGCTTTAAGCCGGAACGGCCCGGTCATGCGGGAAGACCTATCGTTTACCTCGCTTCTGTTTACCTGGCAGCCGCACGCGCGGCGATTTCCGCCGCGGAAAACGCTCGTCCGTGGTATCTGAAGACTTCCGTTTCGCCAAGGAACTGGAACCCCGGCACGGTGTTGATTGTTCTGAGCAACACCGTGAATTCCCGGTAGAACGAATCGCGTCCCTGTTCGCTCATCGCCATTTTCATGGGACCGTTTTCGCCCTTCGCTTCCACCCCGTTCACATAAAAACGCAGGAATCCGTGCTTGAACACGAGCGCCAGATGGGTCCGCTCCGCTTTCGCCTCGGGGCCGACAACCGTTTCGCGTCTGCTCGGCATCTTGGCATTCACATACGCCTCCCAGCGTCCCTTGCGCCATCCGAAGCCGAACAGGTCGCTCACGCCGTTGTGTGATCCCTTGGTCATTACGCCGCCCTCCGCCTGTTTCGCTTTGGCCCAGTCCGCCGCCGGGGCTGGGGTCACCACCGCTTCGAAGGTCCCTTCCGCGGCCGTGTAGTCGGCGAAGAAGTTCACCGTTCCGAAACCTTGTTCGTTCATCCGGGCGTCGTGGCCGTTGCCGGAGGAATCCCGGTAGCCGTCAGACGCCCTCCATTCGCCCACCAGCGGCGGCGTGGGCGGCACAGGGGGAAGTTTGGACGGATCGTACTTGTAACCGTCGTGCGGCGGCAGTATCGCCGTGTAGGGTGGGGTTGTGAAGGGTTTTACGGGGTCGGCCGCGCGCGGGGTGATGCTGCGTTTGTTCACGTTCAGGCCCTTTACTTCCAGCACGTACACCGCGCCGGAAGGGAGTTTGAACGAGTAGACGGCCAACCCGTTTGTTTCGGCCCGGACCAGCGGGGCGTTGAAACGCAGTTCTTTTGCCGTCGCGCCTTTCGGAAGGGTGAGGCGGATGTCTGAATCGAATTCCGGCAGGAAGTGTTCTTCCGGCTCGTCCGGTTTCTTGACGACGCCGGCGTTGTTGATCAGCACCGCTTTCCAAGACCCGTCCGGCATCACGTTGTAGATCGCCTGGCACGGCCCCTCCACCTTCATCGGCAGGAGTTCGTCCTGCATCCGGACGAGCAGGCTTTCCATTTGGGGCGGCGGGAGATCGCGGTCCTTCACGCGTTTGAAGAACGGTGACGCCACGACAAGCACATGGCCTTCGCCGTACCGGTTCAGGACGGCCAGCGGCTCGCCGGAAGAGGTTTTTTCGACCACACGCGCCTTCGGGGAAAGCGTGATCCGGTCGAGGACGAGCCCATCCGCCTCCGTCTTTTCGCCTGTGGAGGCGATGCCGGAGAAGGCCGCGTCATCCGCGAACGGCCCGAGCTGGCCTGTGGTGAGAACGAACGTGCCTCCGTTCGCCTTTTCACCGTGTTCGCGAACGACTCCGTCCACGCGAGGTCGTCCACAAGAAACGCCACCGGATATTTCGCAAGTTGTTCCAGGCCGGGTTCTTTTTCTGCGGTGAGCGGATTGGCCAAATAGGCGACAGCGATGTCCCCGAGCCTGGAGTTGCGCAGGTTCGTGCTGTGGTCGGGAACCGGCTTTGTGCCGTAATACGGACTGAACGCCTGCATCGCGTATTCGATCATGAAATCGGGGTCGAATGGCGGGTACGAGCCTATGAACGATCCCACGCCGCCGTATTTCTCGGTGATCCGCCGAGTGTCCATCATGTCGTGGCCGTTCTTGCGGTCGAGGAGCAACACGATGGGGGCGTAGAATTCGCCGCGCTTCGCCTCCGGCTTCTCCTGCCAGTTCCACATTGTGCGCAATGATTCCCCGACCCGGGTGAACGACACGGTTCCGTCCTTTTCCCTCTTGAGCTGTCCCCAAGGCATGCACTCGAAACTTTCATAGTTGCTGCCCATGTAATACGACATCATCAGTTGCCGCAGGCCCTGGGAAGGCGCCTGTCCCCAATCGGTTCCGAAACGCGTCCCTCCGGCGGAATTGCGCCTTTCCTCGCGCGAATCGCAGGTGCAATCCCCTACGTAATAAGCCGTGTACACGTAGACCGGAACACCGAATTGGCGGGATGCGCCGTTGACGAACATCATCGTGTTGCGGTAGGGGGATTCGCGTTTTTCGGACGTGAGCTCCACGCAGGAAAGGGAGCTGCCCCATTCGCACGCGTACGGCTGGAAGGTCGCCTGCGCGCTCATGCCGAACATTTTGGGACCCTTCTGGGACAGCGTGAGATCCCACATGCTTCTGAAGTTCCGCACCATTTCCTCGCGGTTGCAGGGGAACTTGCAAAACGTGGTGAAACCGCGGTAGCGGTCGCTCCGCATCCGGGAAAGCGTGTAGAGGAGATGGCCTTCCCATTCGCCGAAATCGCTGCCGAGGTAGGTTTCGGGATGTTCGGCGATCACCTTCTCGTAACCGGAAAGATCCACGCATTTCGGATCGAGACCGGAAATACACCGGTCCGGCGCGTAGATGTAGAACGGTTTCGTCTGGATGCGGTCGCGTATTTTGTCCGGGCTCCAGATTTCGCCGACTTCGTAACGGTAACGGTCGGATTCGGCTGTGAGCTCCATGTTTGTCACGGGAGCCGGGACGGTGACGGTCCATGTCCCGTCGCGGTTTTCGAGTTTCGCGCCCGGAACGTCCGCCGAGAGCGCCGCGATGAGGCACTTCGGCGAGTTGGCGCGCGCAATCACCGCTTTCACGAACGGCTTCTCCGCCGTGATGCGGATACGGGCTGTGACCGGTTCCGAAAACGTGAACGGATCCCAGATCGGCGCGGAAACGACGCAGGTCGTGTCCCGGCGTCCGTCGAAGAGCGCGTCGGGGTCTTCCACGATCGCGTTTGCGTCCGCCGTGCTCACGGTCGCTTTCGCCGCCACCGCGCCGCCCGACTCGCTGTAGAGGGATATTTCCGGAATCGTGATGGTCCGCGCGCCGCCTGAACGCGTCTCGCGGATGCCCACGATTAAGCCCGCCTCTTTCACGAAAGGCTCGTTCTCAACCTCCGGAATCAAAAGAAACCCGTTGTTGAGCAGATAACGGTACTCCCGTCCCCCCACGACGTATTTAGGCCAGACCGCATCCGCCGCGCGGAACGGATCCGCAACCAACCCTTCCGGTTGTTCGCCGCACCACGCAGACAGTGCCGCACAGCAAAAGATGACGGGTACGAATCCAAACGGTTTATTCAAGGCGTATCTCCTTCCTGCTCCGGGGAGTGGCCAGATGCGCTTTGCAAATGTCCGGGTGTTTCCTGAAACCCACCATGATCTCGTCGCCCAGCATGACTTCTGTGCCGCAATGGTATTTCATCTTCGACTCCAACAGTGTTAGTGAGCCTACCCCGCGAAGGCGGGCAACCCTAAGTGATATGGGCATGTTATTCGCTCTGACGGCTATGATCAAGCACACATTTTGTTGCTGTCGAGGCGTTCTTTTGGCTGATATCCGTGTCCCGGTGTGCTACACTGGCACGACGTTTTTGAGCGAAGAAGGGTTTGAGAATGAAAGTGCCTGTCAGTTGGTTGAACGAGTATGTGGACGTGTCGGATCTGTCGGTCAAGGAGTTGTCCGACACGTTGACCTTTTCCGGAGTTGAGGTCGAGGCGGTCGAAGAAGTCGGCGTGACGCTCGACGATCACTTTGTGGTGGGCGAGGTGCTGACCTGCGTGGCGCACGAGAATTCCGACCACCTGCATGTGTGCGCAGTCTCCGACGGCACGCAGGAACTGCAGATCGTGTGCGGCGCGCCGAACTGCGCGGCTGGCCTCAAGGTGCCGCTGGCCAAGGTCGGCGCCGTGGTGCCCGGTGGCGGCTTCACGATCAAGCAGGCCAAGCTGCGCGGCGTCGCGTCGTTCGGCATGCTGTGCTCCGCCCGCGAACTGAACCTCTCTGACGACCATTCGGGACTGATGATCCTCGATCCGGCCCTTAAAGCAGGGACGCCGATGCGCGACGTGCTGCCGCCGCCGGAGACGGTGCTGGATCTGGAGATCACGTGGAACCGTCCCGATTGCCTCTCGATCATCGGGATCGCGCGCGAGTTCGCGGCACTGCTGAAGCGTCCGCTGAAGCTGCCGCCGGTGGCGTTCCCCGAGAGCGGCGAGCCGGTAGGGACCTTTGCGCAGGTGCGGGTCGAAGATCCGGTCAAGTGCCCGCGCTACACGGCGCGCGTGATGACCGGCGTGAAAGACGGCGCATCGCCCGAGTGGATGAGGCGCCGGCTGGAGCTGTGCGGCATGCGTCCGATCAGCCTGACCGTTGACGTGACCAACTATGTGATGCTGGAGTGCGGCCAGCCGCTGCATGCGTTCGACTACCGCACGCTGGCGGAGCGGACGATTGTGGTGCGGCGCGCCAAGCCGGGCGAGAAGCTCAAGACGCTGGACGGCGTGGAGCGCACGCTGGATGCGGACATGCTGGTGATCGCGGATGCCAAGGTGCCGAGCGCGGTGGCGGGCGTCATGGGTGGGGAGGGCAGCGAGATCGCGGCGGGCACGGAGCATGTGCTGCTGGAGAGCGCGCTGTTCGATCCCGCCTCGAGCACGTTCACTGCGGCGAAATTGGGGCTTTCGACGGAATCATCGCGCCGGTTCGAGCGCGGGGTTGACCCCGACTTGGCCGACTGGGCGAGCCGCCGCGCGGTGGCACTGCTGGTTGAGTACGGTCAGGCGAAGGTGGCTCAAGGCGTGATCGATGTGGACAACCGCGGGTTTGAAAACGGCGACGTGACGTTGCGGTTCAAGCGGGCGCAGGAAGTGATCGGCGTGGCGCTTTCGTCCGACGAGATGGTCGGCATCCTGACGTCGCTGGGACTCGACGTGCTCTCGCGCGATGCGGCGCAGGCCACGTTCAAGATCCCCTCGTTCCGCCTGGACCTGACGCTGGAAGCGGATCTGATTGAAGAGATCGCCCGCTTGTACGGGCTGGACGCGATTCCGGACAAGATGCCGGATTCGACTGCGGTCTCTGCGCTGGACGACCGCGTGTTCTACGCAAAGGCGCGGTGCCGGCAGGTGCTGCTGGGCATGGGCTTCTCCGAGGCGATGCACTACAGTTTCCTCTCGGCGCAGGAACTGGACGCGTTCGACAAGCGGGGCGCGGGTGCGCGGGTGGTGTTGCCGAACCCGGTGAGCGCGGATTACGGTGTCCTGCGCGACTCGCTGCTGCCCCAGATGGCGGGATCGCTCGGCCGCAACGCGTCGCGTCAGGTTGAGGGCGCGGCGTTGTTTGAGATGGGGCGCGTGTTTTTTGTGGGGGCTGACAAGCAGCCCGGCGAGGAGGAGCGCGTCTCGCTGGGGCTGATGGGGCCGTTTGGCCGCCCGGCGGTTGACCGGCGGCGCGCGGTGTCCAACGAAGAGGCGCTCTTGTGGCTGAAGGGTGCGGTGGAGACGCTGGCGGCCGCGCTGCATGCGGGCAGTGTTGATTTCGCGCGGTGTGAGCATCCTGCGATGGAGCCTGGGTGGGCGGTTGAGATTCTCCTGAACGGCGGGCGGATCGGCTGCATGGGGCTGGTGTCGGCGGCGTTGCGTCACCAGTGGCGCATGACCTCGCCGATGCCGCTGGCCGAACTCCGGCTGGCTCCGCTGTTGGCGGGGGCAGGGGAGGTTGCGGCGGTCAAGCCGGTGCCGCAATACCCGGCGGTCCGGCGCGACATCGCGTTTATGGCGGACGCCTCGGTGACGCATCGCGACGTGGTCGCGGCGGTCTGCAAGGCGGGGCCTGCGGAATTGACCGCCGTCGAGCTTTTTGATATTTTTCAATCAAAGGAAATGGGCAAGGGGAAACGCAGTTTGGCGTATACGCTTGCCTTCCGTTCGCCAGACCGGACGCTGACGGATCAGGAGGTGAACGCGGCCTTCGCAAAAATCGTCCGGGCTTTGAAAGACGACTTGAACGTGGAAGTGCGCGAAGGGTGAGGTTTTTTTCGGGATCTTTGAATGAAGCCGGGCGGGAATGCGGGTCCGGCACGAGAACGAAGTGGGCCCTGCTTTGTGCGCGAATAAGCAGCATTTCTCTGACCTTCAATGTGTACCGGGAGTTTGAATGCGGCGCAGGACGGGCACCTGTCTTTCGGGACAGGCACCAGAAACCGCCGACTAGGACACCCACCTCAAACGTGAGGTTCCAGAGGTTCTGCGTTACGGCAAAGTGGGGCTTTTTTTCAGTTGACCCTTATGGGGAATCGGGGAATCAGGGCATATGAGGTTTTTCTGGAAAGTGACGTTGGTTTCCATTGTGGCGTCGGTTTCGGGCGCTGGTGGGTTGCCGGAAGTGCCGGAAGAGGCTCTGGCGGAATTGGGCACTACGTTGGGGGTGCCGCAAAACGGGGGCTTTGTGTTCATTGAGGGACGGTATCTGCCGCCCCCGTATACGGTGACGCGAAGAGGGAACGGCATCTTCATCAACCGCATCCAGGTGCAACAGCCGGTGCCGTGGGATTCGTTCAGCGAGGCGCCGGGAGACACGGCGGGGAAAAAAGCGGTGGACGCGGATGGGGATTTTGAGAACGTGGATGCGCCG
>JALHET010000005.1 GCA_022839525.1 Lentisphaerota bacterium | reverse complement strand
TCCTGCGCGGCGTCGCCATCGAGGCGGGGCGCCAGCATGGCGTGGTTGTCAAGGGGGGGGAGAACGTGCTGCTGGCCGGCTGCGTTATCCGGGACATGGGGTGTACCGGCGCGGTCGTTGACGGCGGGTGCGGCCATGAGCTTGTCGGGTGCGACCTCGCCTATCTGGGCAACGCGGGGATCATGCTGACGGGCGGGGATTTGCCCACGCTGACCCCTTCCGGGCATCTGGTCGAAAACTGCCACATTCACCACTATGCCCACTGGAACCGCGGCGCCTATCAGCCGGCGATCGGGGTGAAGGGCGTGGGAACCCGAATGTCGCACAACCTGATCCATGACGCGCCGCACCAGGCCTTTCTGCTCAACGGCAATGACCATGTGACCGAATACAACGAGATCCACGACGTCACGCACGAGGCCGGCGACGCCGGCGCCTGGTACATGTACGGCAATGCGGCGGCCCTGGCCGAACGCGGGAATGTCGTGCGCCACAACTACTGGCACCATCAGCCGCACAACGAGACGTTGGGGGAGTTCCATTGCGTGTGCCACATGGGGATCTACATCGACAACGTCAACGGCGGCGTGACCGTGTACGGCAACGTGTTCTCGCGCATCGACGTGGATGCCGGTGCGGTTTTCTTCGGCGGGAGCGATGACATCGTCGAGAACAACGTGTTCCACCGTTGCCGCGCCGGCATCAACATGGTCGACCGCTCGTGGGTCTATCAAAAAGCCTTCAAAGGTATCGACGCGTACATGGCCAAAATGAAGGTGACCGAGCCCCCCTGGAGCGTCCGCTATCCGCGGCTGGCCACCATCAAACCGAAAACGGAAGACCTGACGCTGCTCGTGCGGGGGAACGTGGCGGCCCGGAACGTTGCCATCGAATGCGGGAAATTCATCTACGGCAGCCCCGTAACGCTGCGTTACGCCCGCATCGAGCGGAACTGGGAGAAGGGCGACCCGGGCTTCTTCGACCCGGACGGCGGCGATTTCCGGCTGAAGCCCGACGCGCCGGTGCGGGCTGACTGCCTGTTCGAGCCGCTGCCGTTCACGGAGATGGGGCTCTACCGGGACGCCTTGCGTGCCAGTTGGCCGGTTCACCACCCGAGCGGGAATTATGAGACGCTGTACCGCGACCGTTCGAAGCCCAAATGAGGTGGACAAGGAAGTGGCACAGGCGGTGGCCTGAGCGCCATTAGCTCCACTGGCGGTCATTGGCCCACTCGCTGTCCCACTGGTCAGTGGGAGCCCAAGGCTCGGGGAACTGCGGGTGGCTTTTCTCTTTGATAAGCGCCTCGTTGAGCGCCTCGATGCCGAGACCGGGCGCGTTGGGCACGGCGATAAAACCATCCTTGATGAGAGGCTTGGGCAGGCCGGTCACGAGTTCTTCCCACCACGGCACGTCGACGGAGTGAACCTCCAGCGCGGTGAAGTTCCGCGTGGCGGCGGCCACATGCACGGCAGCCATGCAGGCGACCGGGCTCTCGGCCATGTGGATGGCCATCGCGACGCCGTGATCCTCGGCCAGATCGCCGATTTTCTTGGTCTCCATAATACCGCCGGCGGTGAGCACGTCGGGATGAACCACCGCAAGGGCGCCGGACTTCAGCAGCGGCAGAAAATTCTCTTTAAGATAGATGTCCTCGCCGGTGCCGATGGGCGTGGTGGTGGACTGCGCGAGGCGGACATACTGCCCGGTCATTTGCCACGGCACGGGGTCTTCCATCCAGCCGAGGTTGAATTTCTCCAATCGCCGGGCCAGCTTGATGCAGTCCTCCAGCGGGATGTGCCCGAGGTGGTCGATCGCCAGCGGGATCTCGTAGCCGATTTCGGCTCGCACGTCGGCCATGTACTTCTCGAGGAAGTCGAGACCCTTTTCGGTGATGTTGATGCCGGTGAAGGGATGGGCGGTACTGAACAGCTCATAGGCCTCGCCGCGCATGGCGCACGGGTCGATCGAGCCGTGCGGCGTGCTGAAGACGGTCTTCTTGTAGTGCCGCATGGTCTCAAGGAAACCGCCGGGCGCGCTGAGGCAGCCGGGCTTGTCCATAAGCAGCTCGATGCCGAGATCCATCTTGAGGTAGGTGAAGCCCTGCGCCATGCGCACTTTCAGGGCGCGGCCCATGTCGCGGCCTCCGCCTTCGGAATCGGTGTCGCAATAGATGCGCACCGTGTCGCGGAACTTGCCGCCGAGGAGCTGCCACACAGGCACGCCCCACGCCTTGCCCGCAAGATCCCAGAGCGCCACCTCGATGCCGCACACGCCGCCGGCCTGACGCGAGTGCCCGCCGAACTGCTTGATGCGTCGGAAAATTTTTTCGACGTTGCAGGGGTTCTCGCCGAGGATGCGGCTCTTAAGCAGAGCCGCATAGGTGCGGCTGGAGGCGTCGCGCACCTCGCCGTAGCCAATCAGCCCCCGGTTGGTGTAAACCTTGACGAGCGTGCAGCGCTTGGGCGCGCCGTCGATGTCGGCGAAACGCACGTCGGTGATTCTGAGCGATGACGGATCGGTTTTTACGGACATGCGCGAATCCTCTCTAATCCAGCGACACCCATTTTCCGCTGGCCGCCGACGCGAGCACCGCGTCGCAGACGCGTTGCGTAGCCAGCGCATCGCGGAACGTCGGGCCAGCGGGTTGGCCAGAGGCCATACCGTCCAAGAAGTCTTTGATCTGGTGCGTAAACGACTCGCCGTAGCCTATGGCGAGTCCGGGCACCCACCACGCGCCCATGTAGGGCTGCTCGCCATCGCTGACATGGATCGAGCGCCAGCCGCGCACCTTGCCTTCGTCGCGGTGATCGAAATACTGCAGGCGGTGCAGGTCGTGCAGATCCCACTTGATCGAGGCGTGCTCGCCGTTGATCTCGAAGGTGAAGAGCGCCTTGTGGCCGCGCGCATAGCGGGTGGACTCGAAGTTGCCGAGCGAGCCGTTCGCGAAACGGCAGATAAAGGTGCAGGCGTCGTCGATGCCGACCGGCTCGCGTTTGCCCGTCACGGCGTTCTTGCGCTCTTTGACGAAGGTCTCGGTGAGAGCCGTCACGTCTTTGACCGGGCCGTTCTGCCAGAGCGCAAGGTCGATGCAGTGGGCGAGCAGGTCGCCGGTGACGCCGGAGCCTGCCTCGTCGACGCTGAGCCGCCAGGTGTCTTTGCCGCCCTGCGGCACATCGGCGTTGATCGTCCAGTCCTGCAGGAAGTTGGCGCGGTAGTGGAAGACCTTGCCGAGCTTGCCGCTGTCGATGATCTGTTTGGCGAGTGCCACCGCCGGGATGCGCCGATAGTTGAACGAGACGAGGTTCGGCACGCCGGCCTTCTCGACGGCGGCGACCATCGGCTCGGCTTCGGCGACGGTGCGGGCCAGCGGTTTCTCGCAGATGACCGCTTTGCCCGCCGCCGCCGCCGCGATGGCGACTTCCGCATGGAGGTTGTTCGGCAGGCAAATGTCGATCAGGTCGATAGCGGGGTCGGCGACGACCTTGCGCCAGTCGGTCTCGACCTTCGCATAGCCCCACTTCGCGGCAAAGGCGCTGGCCTTCTCGGCGTTGCGGGCGCAAACCGTCTTGAGTACCGGCGCATAGGGCACGTCGAAGAAATGGCCGACGTTCGCGAATGCGTTACTGTGGGTCTTGGCCATAAAGCCGTAGCCGATCATGCCGACGTTGAGTTCTTTTTTAGCTGTCATTCCTGTGTGTTCCTTTTCAAGAAAACCATTCAAATCGAATGAACCGGTATGTCACTTCATTCTGCCCAGCCATGCGCGTCGCGCACCTTGATCATTGCGGCCAGAATGGAATTCCACGTTCCGGGCTTCATCATCACCTCGTTCGTGAACATGCAGCCGTCCCAGCAGATGTGGCGGATCGTCTGCGTCAGTTCGCCGTCCTCATCGCGCAGCCATTGGCCCGCACACCAGACGATGTCCAGCTTGCCGTTGGGGTCGTCCGGCAGACAGTGGCGGCCGGTCTTGTCGTGCGAGCCCTGACCCTTGACCGTGGCGTCGTTCTGTGCCACATGGAAGTCGATCGTCCACGGCCGCAGAGCAGTGGCGAGCTTCGTGTAGGCGGCGCGGAAGGTCGCGGTGTCGGACCAGTTGAAATCCTCCGGCAGGATGCGCGCTTCGGGCGCATTGTAGCCGAGCAGGTAGAGCATCGTGTGCGCCAAGTCAGCCTGGAAACCCAAGGTCTTGGGACGGTCCACGCCTTCGAGCACATCGAGCATGGCGCGCCATGAATGCATCCCGCCCCAGCAGATCTCGCCCTCGGCGGCCAGCCATTCGCCAGCGTCCTCCGCGATGTCGCACGCTTGCGTGAAGGAGCCGATGATCATCCGCGTGTTGCCGACGGGGTCTTTGGCCCACTCGGCGACGCTGCCCGAGGAGTCGATCCGGATCACGCCCGAGGGGCGTACGCCCAACTCGCGCAGCTTCTGCCCGATGCGGCACGCTTTGCGCACCTGTTCCAGCCAGTGGCCGCGTTTCTCCGCGTCGCCAAAGGCGCAGCCGCTCCAAACGGGCGCGACCAGCGAACCGATGGCGAGCCCCTTGGCAGTCAGGGTGTCCGCGAGGCGCTTGAGATCCTCGTCCGCCGAATCGATGTCCACATGCGGTGCGCACAGGAAGAGGTCGATCCCGTCGAACTTCACGCCGTCCGCTTCGGCGGCGGCGGTCAGGTCGATCATGGTTTGCAGGCTGATGGCCGGCTCCGGAGTGCCGGAACCTTTGCCCACGACACCCGGCCAAGCGGCATTGTGCAGTTTCGGAAAAGTATTGGACATAGCGTTATCCTTTCTTAAGCAGATTGTTTCTCACACGGAGACACGAAGGGCACGAAGATGATTGATCTGTCAAAAAACGTTGTGTCCTTTGTGCCTTTGTGTGAGATTAGGTTCAGCCCTGCTGGCCGATCTCCGGCGCGTCCGGATTCACTTCGGGACCGAAGTAGCGCAGGATTTCCAGCGGCTCGCTCTGCGAGGCATTCACGTAGGTGACGCCCGCCCGCGCCGCATCGTGCACCACAAAAAACTCGTCGTCCGTGATGTCATGGAAACGGATCATGTTGGGGCTGGAGAGGGGCAGCCCGTTGATGGTGCCCCTGCCCTGCACCGTGATCAGGCAGTAAGCGCCGTTGTCCTTGACCGTGCAGCGCGCGCCGGGCAGGACGGTCAGCCGCTTCGCGGTGACGCACTGCCAGCCCTTGACGCGGCCGTAGCAGATCCAGTAGTCCAGATAGCCCTCTTTCACCGCGCCGCCCGCCAGCACCGGCTCGAGGAAGTGGTTCTTGTAGAAGTTCGGATCCGTGTTCTCCTTGAGATCGACCATGCCCGCGATGAAGTCCAGATCGTGCTGCTTCGCCTTGGGCACATCCTTAACCAGCAGCGACCACGGGACGTAGTTCTGATCCACGAGGTTCTGGAACATCGCGAACACGTCCGAGCCCCACTGCGGCTCGTAGGTGCAGAGCGAGCCCGGCGCGTGCAGCACGTTCGGCGGCACAAACCAGCCGGTGCCGACCTTCAGGCGGTAGGCCGGCGCGATGTCGGTGATGCCGTTGTCTCCCGTGTTCCAGCGTTCGAGGCACGTGATGATGTCCGCCTTGGTGGTGCCGGGAACAAGGCCGAAGAAGGTGTAGGGGAAACGCGCGCCGAGGTTGTTGTTCTGTGGCGGAAAGTAATATGCTTCCGGCTTGCCTTCCTGCCCCACCAGTTTGGCGAGCGTGTCGTCCTGGTGCAGGTGGTGCGGCAACGGCCCGAGGTTATCGAAGAACTTGCTGTAGACCGGCCAGCGGCGGTATTTCTTCCAGATTTTCGCGCCGACCGCGCTTGCGCCGAGCTCGTCCACCACGTCGCGCAGCAGCGCCCGCCTGTTCTCAAAGATCACGTAGCTGAGACCCTCGTCCGGCACGCGCCCTTCATTGGCGGCCTCGGTGGTGGAGCCGAACCAGCGCTCGTCGATGCCGCCGCGGTTGAGCCCGAAAGCGAACAGATCGTCCGGGTGCAGCTTGATCCTGCGCCCGGGATAGCAGAAGGAGCGGGGCACCCAGTTCGGCGTCAACCGCAACACGCCCTTGCCCTGATTCAGCGCCGCGTCAGCCAAACCGCGCACGTTGGCGCTCACCGTTTTCAGATCTTTCACAGACCGCACGTTCATTCTATGCCTCCTGTTTTAGGGTACAGCGGTATCATACGCATCCCCGTTTGCCGCGTCTTGTAAACAGCCCTTTAAAATGTGTACATTATCCGCGCCAAAAAAACAAAAGCTGCCGGTCGCAAAGGGGCTATTTCATGCTCGGCAGCACGATGCCGCGCAGAATGATTTTCTGACACGCGATGAACACGGCCGCCGTGGGGAGCGAGACCAAAACAAAGCCCGCCATCACCGCCCACGGCTGGCCGCCCAACTGCTGGCTCATCTGATACATCCACACCGCCAACGTCCAGTGGCTCTGCTTCTGGCACACCAGCAGCGCCCACTCCCAGCTGTTGTACGCATAGACAAAGGCGGACAGGGCGTTCACCGCAAGAATCGGCGTGGTCATCGGCAGGGTGATCCTGAAAAGGATCTGCCACTCTTTCGCGCCGTCGATCGCCGCCGCCTCATACAGCTCGCGCGGCAGCCCGTCGAAAAACCCCTTGAGAATGAAGATGGACATCCCGCTCGCCACGGTGGGCAGCACCAGCGCGGCAAAGGTGTTGAGCAACCCCAAGTCGCGGATCAGCAGAAAACCGGGAATGGCCGTCACCGCCGCCGGAAACGCCATCGTCGCCAACAGGAAGAGCAGGATTTTCTCGGCGGCCCGCAACCCGAACCGCGACAGCGCATACGCCGCCAGCGGGTTCACCGTCAGCGTGGCCAGCACCGACAGGACAACCAGCAGCAGCGTGTTGCCGAATGCCCGCCCGCGCAGGAACAGGTACTCGCCTACCAGGCGGTAGTTCGCCAGCATGCCCGCGCCGAAATCCGACCAGCCGCGCCGGGCAAAGGTCACCGCCATCGCCTCGCGGATCGGGAACCGGGCCTCCTCGATGCGCGCGAGCGACCAGCCGTACGCCCGGTTGATCCCCTCCACCGAACCGTACGCCTTGAGCAGAAACGCCTGCCACTCCTGCTCCGCGCTCTGCATCGCCAGATTCTCAAGCGGAACCTGAGGGATGAAGTTGCGCCAGAGCGTACTGTTTTCATAATCCGGAAGGACGATCTCCGGGAAGGCCGTGTACGGACACGGCTTGCCGGAGCCGTACATGAGGCGGACATAAGTCCCAAACGTCTTGCAGGTGCGCTGCACATGCGCCTGATAGGCGCGCTGAAGTTCCGGCGTCACGCGGACACGCAGCAGCCGCCGCGGATAGGCCTCGCGCACAAACCGTTCCCACACCTGCCGCACGTTCGCCGGCGCATCCGGCGGCAACGGGTACAGCGCGCCCCAGACCGCCGCCTCCGACGGGGTCACCTGACCCGCCGCCCGCTGCAGATAGGCCGACCACAGCGGCCGCGACTCATAAGGCACCGTACGGGTCATGGGGCAGTCCTGCGCCGTCGCGCCGGGCGTGAATACCCGTTCGCGATAAGCGCGTTTAAACGCCTGGTACACCTCCATCTTGGCATCGCCTTCCGGATAGTCCCACCCCGCGTGGTGCAAGGGCGCGCGCTGCTGAGCCATCATGCGGATGCCGAAGAAGGAGTTGTAGCGGATCCGCCATTCGAGGTTGAGCCTGTCCAGCGCCGCCTGCCGCCGTTCCGCCGCCGACCGTCTGGCGTCGGCCGCCGGATCGTCGGCACGCACCTTTTCTTCATAATAGCTTCGCACAAAACCGGCCACATCGCGAGCATCGAAGGTGCAGACGCTGTTGCGGATGTCGTACCCTTGATTGAAAGCCGCATAGTCTGCCGCCATGCGTTGCCATCGTGCTGCGGTCTGGGGTTCATCAAGACCCTTCAGCTGCGCGGCGGCAAAGGCTTGGCACCCCGCCCGGTCACGCGCCACCGTGATCCAACTCCCCCAGTGCGCGGGAGCGTCGGGATAAGCCTCCGAGGGGAAACGCGGGTAACAGGTCGCAATATACCGCATGAAGCGGTCGTTCCTGTCCCACAGCGCGCGGACGACCGGCGAAAAACGGGTGTAGTCATACGGCCCGGTCAGCGACGAGGCGAACATCACCAGAAACGGCCACACCATCGTGATCCCGCCCAGGGAAAGCACCGCATAGACCAAAGCCAGAAAAACCCGCGCTTTCGTTGTTTTCCGCTCGACTGTCAGCAACACCGCCATGCGTACCCTGCGCCCTTCCGTTCAACTGCTATAAAACCGGGTGGCGATCCGGACAAAAACAAGCGAGAGCAATACAAAGAGGATGGCGGGCAAAAGTCCCTGCGCGCCAGTGGCCGCGCAGCAGCACGCCTGCACCAGCAGCAGGTTCCGGATGTGTCCCCCCACCGTGACGGGAACCGGCTGCAACCGGTAAAGTATCCCCCCCAGCAGCCATGCGCGCATCAGCGTCATCGCCATCAGAAACACATAGAAGGCGGGCGCCACTCCGGCCAGGCGCTCCCGTGCGGAAACCCCTGCCAGCAGCGCGGGCAGAAAAACCAGCAGCGCGGCAAAAGGCAACCAGCGCGTGAACCCCTGCGGTTTGTCCGCCTCCATCTCGCGTCTGGCCACAGCCGAAAACGCCGCGACATAGAGCGTCAGGCCGCAGGCGGCCACAAAAACCGGCACACAGGAAACATCCGGCGCCCGCAGCAGGGCGGGGCGTGCCGCCACCGCGCCCAACAACAGGCTCATCCCGCGGCACAAACCCATCGCAGCCACGCCGGCACCCGGCACACGTTTCAGCGCGGCGTTGTACAGCACGATCAAGCCCGCCAGTGCGGCAGCCACGAAAAGCGCGGGACGGCCAGCGAAAAGGGCGAGGTTGAGTCCCGAGAGCCCCATCGCGATCGCGGCCATGCGCGCCTGCGGCACGGTGATCTCGCCCGCGGGCAACGGGCGTCCGGGGCGCTCCCGCGCGTCCGTCTCAAGGTCGAGCAGGTCGTTCAGTATCAGGCCGAAAAGATAAAGGCTGAGCGACACGCCCGCCGCCGCAATCAGAACGGTCAGGCTCCCGTGCGGGCCGCCCGCCGAGGCCAGCAGGAAACCGGCCACCGGGTCGCCGGGCACGGTCAGCAGGTTCGGCAGGCGGACAAGCCGGAACCACGGCATCAGATTGCGGACGGCGTTCAAGCGTTACACCCCATCACTTCATGATCGGGGTGAGCACCATGTTGCGGTAGTCGACGTCGGTATGGTCGCCCTGAAGGTAGATCGGGCCTGGCCGGAACTCGTCCGAGGTCATCGCGCCGCCGGTACACCCGAGCACGGGCTGGTTGTCGATGATGGTTTTGCCATTGAGGATCACCGTCAGGTGGCGGTCAACCAGCGTGATGTCGAGCGTCTGCCACTCGTCGGCCGGCTTCTCGGCGGCGACGGCTGGAACGATGCGGCTGTAGAGCGCGCCCATGTTGTGGGAATCGCACGGTTTGCCGAACGTCTCGGCGATCTGGACTTCATAAATGCCGCGCAGATAGATGCCGCTGTTTCCGCCCTTGGGCACACGGACATCCGTCTTCAGGTTGAAGTCCTCGAACTCCGCCTCGGTGCGGAGGTTTGTGCCGTGGCGGTTCTTGCCGTCAGGCTTTTTCACGCGGTTGCTCAGTATCCCGTCGCTTACGCTCCAGCAGTTGGGAGCCTTTGCGTTCATCGCCTTCCACCCGGTCATATCCTTGCCGTTCAGCAGCGGAACCGGCGTGCCGAACTTCAGTCTCGCCAAATCCGGACGCGGCGGCAGGTCGGGGATTTTCTTACCGGTGAACTGAGCGTGGGCAATCTCTTTGCCGTCGCAGTCGACGGTGCGGGACGCGAGCGCCAGCCGGTCCCCGTCAAGCTTGGCCGTGATGGTCATGGTGTTCTGAACGTTCTTGCCGTCTTTCTTTGCGTTGTAGTTACGGACAACGACCAGCGCATTGTTTTCAACCTTGGCTTCCGCCACCGGCAGCACGCTGCCGCCGCCCCACAGGAGGGAGCCCGTGAGCGCCCCGCAGGATCGCTGTTCTATTCCCAGCCAACCCGCGCCGCCGCCGGGAAGGGTCAGAGCCCACCGCCCGACATACGGGTTGGCCGCACAGTTTTTTTCTCCGGCTGACAAAGACATCGGCCTGACCAGAAGCCCGGAGGTCACCAGGCCGCATACTGCAAAAGCAAAAAGTCTTGTTTTCATAGTGGGTATTGTCTCGTTTTCCGGCACCCCGACTCAAGCACAAAACACAAGAAGGGGGCTGGAACCGGTTTTCTCACTTTCCATCATGCGGGTGAACCGGATAACGCCAACCGGGGGTACACCTTTTTCCGCCAGCCCCTTTGATCCGGGGGTATCCTTTTCAACCTCAGCCAAAAGATTTTTTTCCCTTCCCCCCCCTTTTTTCCACACCTTTCAATATGTGAGAAAAAAATGAGGGCTGAGGAAAGAAAACGGTGCCGTCGCAATCATGCGTGTTGAATTCCGCTCGCCTGTTGACCGCATGCGTTGAACACGTCAGACTGACGCATCTACGTTTTTGTCCGCACGGGTTTTCACCCGCACCAGCAACCCGTTGATCTCGCTTTGGCTGTGTCAAGGGTCAGCCAATCAAAGCGCCGCGCGTGGCGGTCTGGCGGTTACGATTACGAAAAGGTAGAAACCGTAATCATCATTTCCGTTTTTATTCTTACTCCGTCCCCCATCGCCCGCCTGATCCAATGCGTCAACGTTATGATACGTCGGCCATGTTGAACCCGTTGACAGCGGATGCTGTCGCATGGCATACTTCCACATATTGAAAGGTGTGGAATGTATGAGTTTCCATCCAACCCTCTGGAGAACCTGCCGGGTCTTGGCCAACCCCCGGCGGCTGGCCTGCCTGAAAGCCGTCCTGACGACCCCCGGCGGCACAGTCGGCGAAACCGCTGCCGCAGTCGGCCTCCCGCCAGACCAGGCCAGCCTTTGCCTCCGTTCCCTGCAGGCGCGCGGACTTCTTTACGCGGTCCGTAAAAGCCGCTGGGTTCACTATTATCCGCGGCCTGACCCTCTCGTACCCATCGCCGCACCCCTTCTCAAAGGAGTCCGGAAGAGCCTGCTCAAAAAAGGGAAGCCCGAAAGGCGAATGCTCCGCTGCCTGACCGCGTTTACCCATCCGCGGCGCCTTGTGATTCTCCGCCTCTTACAACAAAACGGCCCGATGTCCTTTCCCGTTCTCGCGCGCAGCAGCCGTATCTCACACGCCGCCCTGTTCAGGCATTTACGCAAACTGCTGGAAAGAGGGCTGGTTCTCGAAAGCGACGAGGGATGGGCCATCAACCCCGATCACGACACCTTTGCCGACGCCCTCCTCTCCCTGCTCGCGTTTGATGCGGAGCCATTCGCCCGTTAGAAGCCCCCCAAAAACAGGAACCCCCATGAAAACACCGTTGATTGTCGCCTTGAGAAAGTGAGTTTGTGCCCGCACCGGAGGACGGCCAGCGCCAGCGGCTGCTCGCCGGTTGGCGGAAAGCGGTTTCGCGCGCCAAACAGTGGGAGACCTGAACACCGGGAATATCTGCGAAACCTGCACGCCTTCTCTGGCCAACATCGCGTTCGAAGCGGAGCGGGCCGGTTATGAGGGACTGTCACCGTTTTGTGATTGTGTTTCAGGCGACGGGTACGTAAGATTTTTCTATCTAACCCATCTGAACCAAGGAGAACAGGATGAGAAGTGCGACTGTATTGTCTTTTTCCGGGCTGTTGTTGGCGGCAGCAGGATGTGCTCTTTTTTCCTCTAACCAAACGGCCCCGGGGAAATCCTGCCCCCGGTCGGCGGCAGACCCGTCCGTAACGAAAGACCCTGTCCATCCGGATTCCCGCAACTGGTCGCCGCTGTTCAACCTCAACCTGAACAATGCCGTGTTCAACAAAGGCGTGTGGTTCATCAACGACAAGGGCGACCTGACCGCGAATAAGGACGAGGCGATCTGGACGAACCGCGACTATGAGAATTTCGTGCTCGATCTCGAGTACACCTGCGACCCGGGAGCCAACAGCGGCGTGCTGATTTATTGCAGCGACACGGCGAACTGGATCCCGAATACGGTGGAGATCCAGATCCTCGACGACAACGACCCCCGCTGGAACAAAGAAGCGCCGTTCGCCAAAAACGGCGGCCTCTATGGCCATCTTCCGCCCAAGGTCAACAACGTGAAGCCCGCCGGCGAATGGAACCGCATGACCGTGACGGCACAAGGCAAGCACATCAAAGTGGCGGTAAACGGAGCCATCACCGTGGACACGGACTTATCGCAATGGGTGTCGGCCAAGAAAAACCCCGACGGCACAGACATCCCGTCGTGGCTGAGCCGACCCTGGGCGGAGCTGCCGACTAAAGGGCGCATCGGCCTCCAAGGCAAGCACGGCAACGCATCCATTTATTTCCGCTTCATCCGGATCCGCGAGCTGTAAGGCCCGGCTCCGTCTGACAGGAACGGGCCGCGTCCTTTTTGGCAAACGTTTAATCCACAAAAAAGGCGCGGCCTGCTTTCACGGTCCCGCCGTACCGGCACGGACCGGAAGGGCCATGCAAAGTACGGGCGGACGCCCGGGACGTCCGGGGACGTTTTTATCGTACGGTCTGGGGAGCGCGGCCACCTTTACTTTTTCGCAGCCTTGACCTTTTCCAGTTCCTTCCGGAAGGCCTCGTTGAACGGAGGACGATTGTTAATTGTCCCATACATGACGCCCCCTGTCGCAGCGGTCGTCAGATACGCGTTCGCCCGGGGGAACCAATTTTCCAGCCATTCTTTACGTGCCTTCATCCCGGAGAGTTCGTTAAGAAACGCTTGCCGCGCATCTATGGCCACGAGCAACTCGTCGCAAAGCTCCAGAGTCTTGTTACGGACACACCGGTATTCCCGGTACAGGTTGAAGGCGGTGGCGACGGTTTTCAGATAGCGATACTGAATGTCGGTGAGCGCAAGCCACTGCGTGGCGAAATCGTCACCCGCTGTTTTCGTTTTTGCGGTGGCCAAGTACATGTCCAACATATTCAACACATAGAAAGGATACGCTTCAGGGAAATAGTTGGCCGTGGCAACCCGATAATCGTTCTCGGCCTGTTCTATGACTGTCTGCGTGGCTTTGCCGACTGCGGTACGCTCCTCAATCAGGTTGAAAAACTTTATCATCTCAGGCGCTGCGTCATGGTATATGCCGCGGCAATACTCTTCAACGAGCGCATCCACATCAAGACCCGGATTCCAAGAGAGTTTGGCGTAGACATAATACGCCGGGCCTTCCAACCCCCACTGCACCCCCCCGCCGCAGGCGTAAATGCCCAAGACACCGCGGTTGGCAAGTTCACGGACACGCGCGGCAATATCATGCGCCATCATATTCGGGGTCAGCCCCGCCGCATGATAGTCACCCCACCAATATGTCCAAATCGTCTTCCCATACTCCGCATACGCCTCGAAATATTCCGGGAACTCGCGCGCTAGGGAGATCATGACATTAGGCGGGAACTGTTTAACCTGTCGCGACGGGATGAAGGTCGGGCCGTACGACAGCGGAATGATTTTCCTGTCGGGATACTTTTTGTAGAGTCTAAGCGCGATCTCATTGAAGGGCACCCAGAGCCGTTCCGCAGGCGGCAGGCTTTTGTCGTGCGGGTTCGGCGCGTTGGCCAGTTTGGCATACCGGGCCTTGGTCGTGGCAAGCTCGTCGAGCTGATCCATGGCATCACACTTGTCACATTCGCAACGGCGATAACCGTCCGACTGGTTGTATTCGACCCATTGGTAGCCAGAGTCAAAGAGATTGGAGAAATACCTGACGTTCATCTCGACAAAATCAGGGTGGGCAGTGCAAAGATAGAAGTTGGAGTCGCTATAGTGCCGCTTCCCTTCAATCAGCGCAAAAATTGTGGGGTCTTTTTCGAACAGTTTTTTCGGGTCTCCCCAGTTACGGAGAGCGCCATCCCAACTGTGTCCCAGAATCAGTACGTCGACCGCCATGCGTTGCCCGTTTGCCAAGGACCACTCCCCGAATCCCGATACGCCGCCCGCCGTATATGCGAAGACGGCGTTCTCCTGACGGTTTAGCGTATCAGGCACGGAAAAACGGGCGGATTTAGGCACGACCACGCCTTTCGGGGTAGGCAGCAGCCAGCGGACTCCGCCGTATTCCTCAAGCAGGCGGTAAACGCCCCTTGCCGTCCCCCGGCACGCCGATGCATGATTCCCCTTGGCCGAGGCGAAACGGTAATCGTTGCCCGCGATAAAAAAGTCCCTGCCATCAGTTTTCCATATAAAGCTGTCGTATTTCAAGGCCGACAGATCGATCCCGGCGGCACGGGTCGCCTTTGTCGCCCCGAGGAAAACCCGCGGGCCAGCCGCAGGCGCATCGTTCTCGGAGACGATGGGCAGCTTCACCCCGGTGATCTCAGCGATATACCGGGCCAAAAGCTCCGCCGCCTGCCCTGTCACAGCATTCGTCTCGCCAGGCACGACCAGAACCGCCGCCGCCTTTCCGTCCGACACCCAGTCAGCGGCCCAAGAAACTGCCGGAGCCAAAGCGGCCACCGCAGCCAACACTCCCACGCGTACCCAAAACATCCCCCTTTTTCTCATCGATTTCCCCTCTCTTCTTTTTTCCCGGCTCGCCCCCTCAAACCATGCCGACAGCGGGCAGGTTTACGGCAACGTGATCACCAGCCGGCCCCCGTATTTTGTGCCCGGGATACTATAACTCCGGTGCGCCGAACGGCACTGCCACGCAGGCGAGTCACAATTGCCGCCTCGGAGAGCACGTGTTCCCCCACCCTCCGGTCCTGTCGGATCCGTCCCCAAAAAATCCGCCGAACTCGAACTGTAATAGCTCAAACAATACTCCCACATGTTCCCGTGCATGTCATAAAGCCCCCATGCGTTAGGACGCTTTTCACCGACCGGATGCCGGGTTGATCCATTATAGGCATACCACCCCAACACATTCAGATACTTGTTTGTGTTGCCGTTGTTCTCGTCTTCTATCGCGCCCGTTACGTTAATCTTGGCGTCCGGGTTGCCGTCATTGAAAGCGGTCGTGGTCCCCGCCCGGCACAGGTACTCCCACTGCGGATCCGTCGGCAGATCGAAACCATTGAAGCCGGTCTTGTTCCTTGAGGTGCGCAACAGCGGAGTTGGGATCGACAAGCGATCCCGTCCTCGGCCAATCGACCGCAAGCACACCGTTGGTCGCCCCGCGAAGGTCATTGTACGAAAACAACTGCGGTTTTGTGTCCGTTGCGCTACTGTTGTACTTAATGCGATTCCATTGCGCATAGGTCATCTGGAAAACTGACGCATACATGCTTTTCGTAAGATTCACCGCAATGTTCGTGGAGTCGCCCATCCCGTAGCTGCCCGCTGGCACACGGCGCAGGACGAGCTTGTCGGTCTTGGTCTTGTACAGCGTGTCATTGGTCACGCCCGTCCAGACGACAGACGGAACGACCTCGCCAGCGTTCGTGACGAAATTGTATTCCCACGATCCATACTTATTCGTAGCCGCATCCTCCGCGTACAGATACTCGACCTGTCCGGCTGCTCCCGCACTCTTTGTCAGATCGATGATCATATAGAGCGGCACCGGCTGCGGAGTCAGGGTCACGCTGAATTGCGTCAGGATATCATTCGTGTAGGCTGATTTCAATGGATCCCAGACAATGCGGCGCTGGCCCGCCCCGACACCGTACAGATCCCCGCTGAGGGAATCCATCGGCAGCAAGAGCGGAAGCGAACCGTCATGGGCAGAGACCGCGATATCCACCCGTTGCGTGGCATCACAGGTCAAAACATAGTGGATGTCCACCAGACGGCTCCACGGCCAGCGCTGCCGCACCACAACATCGGAGACCGTGGGCTCAGCCGCAACCGCGCCCAGCGCGAAACACGCCGCAAAACTTCCCAGAATCTTTTTCATCGCTGTTGCTCCATTCTTTTCTTGTCCGACACGAGTCGACCCGACGCGACCTGAATCGGCCCGGGCCGAAATCCTGATTTCAAAACCACCGCGCTTTAGAATTTCCCCATCCTCACTTCACGCTGAACATGGAGCCGTCCGCCTGAATCGGCGCAGTGGGGTTAGCGAAGGCTCCCATTCCCGCAAAGGACAGTACTGTAAGCGTAAAGAACACGGTATGTGTTATTATATGTCGGGGGTAAGAGGAGTCAACCCAGAAAAAAACGGGCTCTTTGCGGGAACCCGGGTATTGCCGAAACCTGATAGATATGCGATACTGATCCCAATCATGGGGTTGGTTAATTTGGGCAATTTGAATTTCTGACATCCAGACGGACAGCAAGGGTCGAAACGGCCCTTCCCTGTGCCTCGAAACAACGGAGAACATGGGATGAACGCTAAACGCGGGATGGTGAGTGTGGCTCTGGCCGCCGCAATGGCGGTAACGGTCTGCGCGGCAGACCGGACGTGGGACGGCGGCGGCGGGACCGACAGCGCTTTCAGCACGGCAACCAACTGGGACGGGGATACGCTGCCTGCTTTTGACGGCACCGACCGCGCGGTCTTCGGCACAGGCGGCGCGACAGCGACGGTCGACACGGAGGTCAGCCTTTCCGGCATCACCTTCAACCGGGACGCCGACTTTACCGTGGCCAACGGCGCGGGGAGCCTCACGCTGGGAGCGGGCGGCCTCTCCGCGCTCCTCCCCTCCGCAACGTCGCGGACGTATCAGATTCAAGAGGATGTGACCTTTGCCGCAAACCAGGTGTGGAGCCTCACAACCAACGGAACTGGCGTCGCAACGGTCCAGGTGCCGGGAACTTTGAGCGACGGCGATTCCGCCTTCTCCCTCACCAAGAGCGGCAACGGCACCCTCGTGCTTTCGGGAAACAACACCTACGACGGCGACACAACGGTCCAGGCCGGCGGCCCCCTGCGCATCACGCACGGCAACGCGCTGGGCAGCACCAACGGCGCCACGCATGTCCAGGATTACGGCTGGCTCGAGCTGAGCGGCGGCATCACGGTGCCGGAACCGATCTCGCTGGCGGGGGCAGATCAGAACACCGCTTGGCAGGGCGCACTGAGGAATATGGACGGCAGCAATGTCCTGACCGGAGTGCTCTCCGGCGGTCCGCGCATCAGGTGCAAAGCCGGCAGCCTCCACATTCTCGGCGGCATTCAGACCGGAGGCATGATCATCGCCGCCGACCCCGGTTCCTACATCCGGATCGCCGAGAAACCGGTCAACTTCGGCACGGGACAGGTTGGGCTGTACGGGACAGCGCTGTTTGTTATCGACGTGACGAACAACGTGTGGGGAACCCTCTTTCTGCAGAGCACCACTGTCCGCACCGACCGGGACAATGTCCTGGCCGCCGGGGGCGCGTTAAGAATGGGGGACTACGTCAATGCGCTCAACCTGAACGGCAAGAACCAGACCGTTAGGAGCCTCAGTCGCACTGCGGCAACCGGACCGGGTTCATCGGGGTCCATTAACAGCGCCACGCCCGCCACCTTGACGGTGAATCAGGACGCCACCACGGAGTTCAACGGCGCCTTTGCAGGCGCGGCAGGCCTGGTGAAGACAGGCTCAGGCGCATTGACCTTGTCCGGCGCGAGCACACTCTCCGGCGCCGTCATCGTGAGCAACGGGAACCTGCTGGTGACCGGCACGCTGGGAGCGGCCTGCACCAATGTGGTGGTGGCGGGCGGCACGCTGACGATCTCGAACTCGACCGCCCTCTCGGACAACGCGGCGGTGCGGATCGAGGACGGCGCCATACTGACCCTCGCCGACGGCGTCAGCGGGACCGTCGGCACGCTGTTCCTGAACGGCGAGCAAAAGAAAAGCGGCACCTGGGGCGCGGAGGGGAGCTGCGCCACGCACACCGACGGGCACTTCGACGGCAACGGGATTCTGAACGTCAAGAACAGCCCTCCCGTGACGCCGGTGACGGTCACATGGGACGGGGAAGGCGCCGCAGACACACTGTTCAGCACCGCCGTCAACTGGGATGGGGATACGGCGCCGACCTTTGACGGCACGACGCACGCGGTGTTCGGCACGGGCGGCGCGACGGCAACGGTCGACACCGCGGCCAACCTTTACGGCATGGTTTTCAACCGGGACGCCGACTTTACCGTGACCGGCGGCGAGGGGAGCCTGTCGCTCGGGGCGGGCGGCCTTGTCGCGCACCTCCCCTCCCCGACATCCCGGACCTACCGGGTTGAAAAAGATATTCGCTTTACGGAAAACCAGGTCTGGAGCCTTACAAACAACGGTGCCGGTGCAGCCACCGTGAAGGTTTCGGGCACGTTGAGCGACGCCTTTGACAACTATTCGCTCACCCTTTCCGGCAACGGGACCCTGGAGCTTTCGGGGAACAACACGTACAACGGCGTCACGACGGTCAAGACCAACAGCGTCCTGCGCGTCACGCACGACAATGCGCTGGGCAGCACCAACGGCGCAACACTTGTCGAGGACGGCGGACGGCTGATTCTGAGCGGAGGCATCACGGTGCGGGATGATGTGTCGCTGTACGGGGATGCGAGCACGGGGTTCAGAGGATCCTTGTGGAGTACGGGCGGCACCAATGTCTTGCGCGGCAAGCTGGTTGTGGGAAAACGCGTCAGATGTCTGGACGGACAGCTCGATATTCTCGGCGGTTCAAGACCGGGAACCTCCCTGATCGCAGCCGCCGACTCTGGCGCTTGCGTCCGTATCGCGGAAAACCCGGTCAATTTTGCCGGGAACACCTTCTATGCCCACTCGACAGCCCTGCTGGTTCTGGACGTGACGAATAACCTCTGGGGAACCCTGGAGGCCGCGGGCCCCACGACTGTCCGGACGGACAGGCCGAATGTCCTCCCCCCGGAAAGCACGCTGATGCTTGCCAAAGGCACCTCCGTCGTCCTCGACATGAACGGGCAGGATCAAACGATCGGCAAACTCGTATGTAACGTTGTCGGGAAGTACTTCCTCTGCAGCGCCTCTCCGGCCACGCTGACGGTGAACCAGAATTCCGCCTCGGAGTTCAAGGGCGCGGTCACCGGCGCGGTCACTCTGGTCAAGTCCGGCACAGGGGCGCTGTCCTTATCCGGAACACACACGCTCTCCGGAGCCGTGGTTGTGAGCAACGGCACGCTGCTGGTGACCGGCGCAGGGACGCTGGGTGCGGCCTGCACCAACGTGGTGGTCGCGGGCGGCACGCTGACGCTCTCAAACTCGGTCGCCCTTGCGGACACGGCGACGCTTTCGCTGGCCAACGGCGGCGGCGCGAAAGTCGAGCTCGCGGCGGGTGTGCATGCAACGGTGGGGTATCTTTACTATGGCGGCAAGCAGCAGCGGGCTGGCACCTACGGCTCAACCGCCAGTGCGGCCACAACTAAAGACAACGAGCACTTTTCCGTCACCGGCACCGGGATACTCAGGGTCTTGCATGACAACGCCGGAACCGTGATCTCCCTGCGATGATCACCTGCCCAAGCGGCCCGCGCGGCTTCTAGAGGTTGAGGTTCTGGCGCATGGCTTCCTCGCCTGCGGCGGCGGGCGCGGTGTTTGCTCATTCTTGAAGCATACAGGGCGTGGCCTGAGGAAGCCAAGAGTGTGCAGGCGTGACCTGTCGGGCGGGGTATGTGCTGTGATATGGAAGTTACAAAAAGAAACACACCGGACATCCGTGTGATGTCCTGACTTTCGAAAAAAGGGAAAACCATGTGCGCTTACCGGTCTTTTTTTTCCTTTCTTGTTGCGTTCGGAACCGCAGTCGCGGCGAAGGCGCAAACCGAATCGTTTCAGGCGAGCCTGACACCGGACCATGCCTTGCACGACCGGGACACCCGCATTGAAGGCCTGACGCTCAGCGTCTGGGGAGAGAATCCGCAAACCGCGGTATCGATCGGCTTGGTGAACGGCGCGTCAGGGGAAAGCAAAGGCTTGAGCCTCGGGCTTGTGAACTATTCGGAGTCCTATACCGGCGCGCAGTGGTCCATAGCGAATTTCGCGCAGGGGGATTTCCACGGATGGCAGGGAGGGCCTGCCTTCGGGTTGTTGGGGAGCGTGCTGAACTATACCAAAGGAACCATGAGCGGCCTGCAGACAGGGTTCATCAACCTGACCGGCGGAATGGCCGGCGTGCAAGTCGGTTTGATCAATTACGCCCAACGGTGCGACACCGGACTGCAAATCGGGCTTGTGAATCTGATCGGCAACACGGAAGGCTGGTTCAGGAACTTCCCGAACGAGGTCGCGCCGGGCATGATCCTCGCGAACTGGCGTTTTTAGCCGTTCATGGTTCCCGCTCACACCACGTTCAGGATCACGGCCTTGATGCGGCGCACGCCTGCCGAGGAGGACTCCTCCTTGTTGATCTTGAAGCCGCCCAACTCGCCGGTGCTGTTGGCGTGAGGGCCGCCGCACACCTCCATCGAATAGTCACCCATGGCGTAGACCTTGACCTGTTCGCCGTACTTGGCGGCAAAGAGAGCCGTGGCGCCTTTGGCCTTGGCCTCTTCGATGGTCATGGTCGTGACGGTGACCGGCAAGTTGCGCTTGATCTGTTCGTTGACGATCTCCTCGACCTTCCGGATCTGTTCGGGCGTCATCTTCTCGGGGTGCGAAAAGTCGAAGCGCAGGCGCTCTGGCGTGATGTTGGAGCCCTTCTGTGTCGCGTGCGGCCCGAGCACTTCCTGCAACGCCTTGTGAAGCAAATGTGTGGCCGTGTGCAGGCGCGTGGTGGCGACCGTGTTGTCGGCCAGTCCGCCCTTGAAGGTGGCGTCGCCCTGCTTGGAGAGTTCCTGATGCTTTTTGAACGCCTCCTCGTAGCCTGGCCGGTCCACGGCAAGCCCCTGTTCGGCGGCGAGTTCCTCGGTGAACTCCAGCGGGAAGCCGTACGTGTCGTAGAGCTTGAAGGCCGTGCGGCCGGACAGCGTGTTCTGGCCGTGCTGCCTGAGCGCGCCCGCGACTTTGTCGAACTCCCTCTGGCCGGCGGCAAGGGTTTTCTCGAAGCGCTCCTCTTCGGCGGTCAGTTCGCCGATCACGGTTTCGCGGTTCTCCTCCAGTTCGGGATAGGTGCGCTTGTAGTTGTCGATCACGATCTCCGCGAGAATGCGGGTGTAGCCGGGCTCGATACCAAGCATCTTGGCATAACGCACGGAGCGGCGGATCAGGCGGCGCAGCACGTAGTTCGCGCCGATGTTGCCGGGCTTGACGCCGCCTTTGGGGTCGCCGAGGATAAAGACCGAGGTGCGCATGTGGTCCGCGATGATGCGTTCGGCGCGCACGGCGGTCTCCTCGTCAGGACGGACGGTCGACAGCTCCTTGATCCGGGCCATAAGCGGCGCGAAGAGTTCGGTCTCGAAGACCGTTTCGCAGCCGTTCATCATGCAGATGGTGCGCTCGACGCCCATACCGGTGTCGACGTTGTGCTGCTTGAGCGGCTCGTAGGTGCCCTCGGCCGTCTTGTTGTACTGCATGAAGACGTCGTTCCAGATCTCGATGTACTTGCCGCAGTGGCAGCCGGGGCGGCACTCCGGACTGCAGGCAGGTTGACCGTTGTCGATGAACATCTCGGTGTCAGGTCCGCAGGGGCCGGTGGCGCCGGCCGGACCCCACCAGTTGTCCTCCTTGGGCAGCGCGTGGATGCGCTCCTCGGGAATGCCGAGGCTCTTCCAGATGGCGATGGACTCCTCATCGCGCGGCACGGCATCCTCGCCCTGAAAGACGGTGACGCTGAGCTGATCCGGCGCGAAGCCAAGGTGTTGCGTGAGAAACTCGAACGACCACGCGATC
>JALHET010000171.1 GCA_022839525.1 Lentisphaerota bacterium | reverse complement strand
CACGCGGAAACTCCATCTGTTTCACGCTCAGGACAGTGCCCGTAATCTCCGTATACGGGCGCTCCTGCGCAAATACCGGGGATGTTATGATTACTGCAAGCAAGGCGGGGATCAGAATTCTCATAAACTTACCCTCGCTTTCCGAATATTCGGCGGCGAACCAGTGCGGGAAGCGCTCTCATTGGCGCCGGTGCTTGGCGGCCTCCCACACGGCATCCATCTCAGCCAGCGTACAGGACTTGAGCGTCCGGCCCTGTTCGCGAATGCGGCGTTCGACCTCGCGGAAACGTCGGGCGAATTTCTTGCCCGTTCCCTCCAAGGCGCTTTCCGCATCGACACCGATGAACCGGCAATAATTAACCGCGGAGAACAGCAGATCCCCCATTTCCTCGCTCATCTTCCGCTGGTCGCCCGAAGCCACGGCTTCCTTTAGCTCGCCGAGTTCTTCCTCGATTTTTTCTGTAGCCCCCGTCGCATCCTTCCAGTCAAACCCCACCCGGGCGGCTTTGGCCTGGAGTCGCTGCACCTTGAGCAGCGCGGGCAATGTCGCCGGCACACCGTCAATCGCCGAACGGTCCGGAGCTTTCCCTTTCTCGGTCTGCTTGATCGCCTCCCAATTGCGCAAAACCTCACCGGAAGAATTCACCTCCACGTCGCCGAACACATGCGGGTGCCGGCGGATCAGTTTATCCGCCAACGCCTCTGCCACATCGTCGAGCGTGAACAGTCCCTCCTCTTCGCGTATGACGCACTGGAAGACCACCTGCAACAGCACGTCCCCCAACTCTTCCACATGCAAGGCCATATCCTGACTGTCCATCGCCTCCAACAGCTCGTAGGTTTCCTCCAGCAGACACGGTTTCAGCGTTTCAATCGTCTGTTCCCGATCCCATGGGCATCCGCCCGGGGCACGTAGGCGTTTCATCACCTCATAAAGACGGCCGACCCCTTTCAGCACCGTTTCCATCTTTCCACCTCCACAAAACAAGACCGGCTCCGTTTTTCGCGAAACGGAGCCGTGACAATGAAACCCACAGATACAGCGCCGAACCAGCCTCAGACGCGCAGAATACGGCACACCTCGCCTGCCAACGCGGCTGTGAATTCGCTGATGCGCAGATCGCTCCCGCTGGTATCCTGATACGCGGTCAAGGGGTTTTCCTTCACCACCACGCCCATCCCGGAGATCAGCGCGCCCTTGGAGGAAAATCCGCTCCCCACCACCGCCACGCACAGCCGCTCGTACAAATCGTTCTTGCGGGCCGCACGACGCCAACCGTCCCAACTGCAGAACCCGAAACCGGTCGCCGTGTCATGCAAAACCACTAGTTTTTCGGACTGCACGTCCGAGAACACGGCACGCACCGCTTCGCTGTCAGCCCTCGAAACGAGCACCACCTTGATGTTTTTAGCAAGGAGCGCTTTGACAAACTCCACGAACCCTTTAGGCACGCTGGACAGAGCACCCTCCAGCGCTTCGGTGAACGCCCCGTTACACTCCGCGATCACCGCCGGCACGTCAACCGTCTTCTGAAGCTTGTTGCACAACGCATTCAGGCCGGAGGAGAACGTTTTTCCGCCCATGTGCCGGCACATCAGTTTCCTGTCCGCCTTGATCCCTTCTTGTTCCAGTCGCGCACGGCAGATATCGCTCAGAAACGCATGTCCCGACAACACCGAAAAATCGAACTCGACAATCACACCGCGCTGCAACTGGGGTGCAGTTGAATTGCTCATCATATGCTCCTATCCGTATACAGAATGCTGATGTCCCAAAACACGGTGTTACTTTACCCGTTACACTCCCCTGCGGTCAAGTGTCCGTTGCCGGGCAAGTGTAACCGCGTGTCTGCCGTAGAAGCACAGGACACTGAGTTGTCTTCACGCGGCAGTTTCTATTCGGTCTATCGGATTCGCGGTCAGAAGCCGTTGATCTGGTTGTCGATCAGTTTGAACTGTCCGCGCACGACGTGGATGGCCTGTGTCGCACCTATGCCCTCTCCCCGTGAAATCAGGTTGCCTTTCAAGATAGAAGTATCGCTCCCGTAAGAGTTGAGCACCACCGGACGCTGGCACCCCGTAATGGTGTTGTCGTGGATGAGCCAGTTTGCCGAACCGGGGGGAAAGACCTCAAAGGTGTCCCCGACCTTCATGTCGCGCGGGGCTGTGAGCGTGAAACGCAACGTGGCCGGATCATAGGATTCAATGACCGATGTGCCATTGGTCTGGTTGCGGCTGAGCCAAACGACGTTCCAGCCCTGGTACTGATGGGAATAGCGCCACTCCAGCGGGAGAGACGCGTCGAGAAAAGTGGTTGAATCGATCACTTGAGTCACGCGCGAACCGATACGGCCCGTAACCAGTCCCGCGCCGCAGTTGCGGATCAGGTTGTTGTGGATATTCACATGCAAGGCAGGCTCGCTCAGGCTGATGCCCGTCACGCGCGGGTCGCAGACGCCGCGGACATACACCTGATTGTCAGCCACCGTCACTTCCGAAGCGTTCACCGAGATGCCCGTGCGGACACGGGCATCCGCATTCGTCCCCGGATAGGTCATATCAATGATGTTGCCGCGGATTACGACGCTACGCGACGGGTAGGAGCCCCACGAAAGCGGAGCCTTCGGCGAAAACCAGGGCAGGGAGGGACGCACGGTCTGACTGGAAACGGTGATCGCCGAACCGTTGAAATTGATGAAAAGGTTCCCGGAGATCACCACTTGGGAAGACCCGTGCCCGACATAAACCCCTCCGCTGCGTCCGATCCCCTCGAACACGTCATCCCAACTCGTTTAAATCCTCAAACCGATGGCTCATGTCGCCCACCGTGACGGCTCCTGTGTTCCTGAAGTAGGAGCCTATAACCCGCAGGAAACGCGCGGGCATTTCAGCCGCATGCCAACCCGCACCGTCGACCCGGCAGTAAAGAATGCTGGTGTTCTCGCCGCGGTCGTTGTTGTTGAAGGCGTTGGCCGCGCAGTCGGTCACCGAGCAGCGCAGATAGGTCAGCGATTTCTGATAGTGTGCGGGCTCTTTCTGTCCTTCGCGAACCGGGCCTTGGGCGTAGAAACATTCGCTCGCCATGCGCCGGGCATGGACGTTTTCGATCAACACCCGCTCGGTGCCGGACATGACGACCGCGCTGCACCCCTTCAGGCTGTTGGGCCAGTACCCGTAACCGCTCGATGTGGTGAAAGACTTCGGTGCCTCGGCGAGCCCCGTGTGCCCGACCATGGTGAAATTGCGGATGGTCACTTCGGTGCCGCCTGAAAGGCTCAAACAAGCGCCTGAGCCATCGCTGATGTCGAGCACCGTCGTTTCCGCATTCGCCCCTTCCAGACGGACGGCGGCCGGCTTCACCACGCGCAGTCCGCCGGGGATGCGATAGTGTCCCGCAGGGAAAAAGACATTGCATTTCCGTCTACGGGCGAGGTCAATGGTTTTCTGGATGGCAACCCGGTCGGTATGCCGGACCACAGCGTTGGTGGCGGTCCGGTTCGCTGTCTCGCTGAGCGTGAACACACGGCCTTCGATCTTATCAATCGTGGCGATGAGCTGGTCCCGGGCAGAGAAGGTGACCAGTTCGCCGGGTTTCCACTCCTTGTTCTTGAAACGGATTTCGGTGCCTCCGCTGAGCGGTTGCCAGCCACACGTCACGGGGACTTTCGAGGCCGCCCAGGGTTTGGCGATGTCGCCTTTCCAACGGAAGGTGAGCGGATCGGCCCCGTCAATCTCCACCACGTAGGCGAGCCAACTTCCGCCCTCGCCGTCATATCCGCGTATTTCCAGCGCATCGCCAAGGGGCCGCGAGGTGGCGTAGGGTTCGCCCGGCCCATACCGCGTGGGAAAGAGGTAACGGATGTTGCATTTGGAGACGCTGACCTGCTGCCCCTCCCGGAAATCCCCCACCTCGGCAACCGTGATCTGGTTGGAACCTGCTGCCGTTGTGGCCACAGTCTCAAACTCCGAACCCGAGGCGCCAAAATCCCGAACGTTGAGCCAGCCGTTTGAGGCGGCGTGTGACGGCAGAATCTCCCACCTCACGTTGTCGATGGTATAAACAACGTCCTTGCGGGGCCGGGCGACATAGAGCGCCAAGTCTGAGACGCGGGAGAGATCCTCCTCAAAGTCTTGCAGACAAAGGGTAAGGTTTTTATTCCACCCCGGGGTGAGGCGTCCCATCGACAGGGTCAGGTTTCCTTTACGGCCCTCCAGACAAAGCTGGGCCCCGAATTCAACGCTCTCAAGGGTTTCGACGAAAATGTCCATGACCAAGAGTTGGCGGGCAGACCAGTTGGGCTCCGTTTTCGGATAAAGCCACAAGGCCGGCCAACTCGGCTTGTCCGACCCTCTGGCCACCACACGCAACGCGTACGTTCCATCGGTGGCATGTTCGGCGACCCGTGTGCCTGTGATATTACCCCGAAGCACGAAGGGGTTGTCCGCGTCCGTCTCGAAGGAAGCGACCTTCCCAGTCGCCGGCGCCGGCGCAACCGGCCCGGATAAAGCCGGGAGCACCACCCATCCCGTCAGAGTCATTACCGCAGCCGCTAACGCACCTGTTTTGTAACACATCACTGTTTCCTCCATTTAAATTTCCGGGAGAACATCCATCACCGGCGTTCGTCCCTCCTCCCTATCCCTAGTCCGGTTTGACCGAACCACGAACCCTGTGCGCTTCCACGCGCCACGCGCCAGAAGGCGCGTGGAAACAGCGGAGACGCGTCGACCATGCCGGAGTCTCGCCGGGCGCGAAAGTCCGCTTGGCTTTACCGCCCGGTTTCACCCCGCCGCGCGGCAAGGCTGCGTGTGAAACGTTCCGGTTACTTTTTCTCTCCCAGATAGGCATCGGCAAAGGAGAGGTACTGTTCCCAGTCGTACGGCGTAATGTCGTGTTTTCCCGTGCGGACATGGTACCGGACCGCACTTCCCACCGGCGTGTCCGGGGAGGACATCTCACTCACACCGACGCCCTTCAAACCGTAGAGGCGGTAGGCCGGTTCCGCGTTGAGTGCGGACAGGAACTCGCCCCGGGGGTCGGCCCAACTGTCCTTCGACGCGCTGGCGACATATACCGGACGCGGCGCGATCAGCGCGATCAAAAGATGCTGATCCACGGGCAACGCATCCACGTTTTCGGCGAACAGCTTGTAGTTTCTTGCGAACCAGATGTCGGGCAATGCGGCGATTGTTTCGCCAAACCAGCGGCGAGAGAGAGCGGCGCCGCCCTCGCCGGAGTTGTTCGAGATCGCCAACGCGAACCGCTCATCTTTCGCAGCCGCCCACAGCGCGGCTTTTCCGGTGCGCGAATGTCCGAACACAGCGACCTTTTTGGCATTGATGGCCGGATCGGTCGAAAAATAGTCCAAGACACGGCTCATGCCCCACGCCCATGCCGCGAGTGTTCCCCACTCGTCGTCTGCCGGTTCCTCGCGACCCGCTTTCCGGGCCGCATAGCCGCGGATCCCGAGTTTCCAGCCGGTCGCCCGTTTTTTCGGATCGGTTCCCGAACCGTGATAGTCGATCTCGATGTCCGCCCCGGCGAACGTCGCCACGGCATATCCGCGTTTCAGGATCATTTCCAGCGGCCAGCGGTGGGCATGCTGGGCATTTGTCGAAACCGTTTCGGGCGACGGGATGATGGCCGGATCGGCGCTAATCCCCTGATTGCCGTAGCTCAGCCCCAGAAACACCGGAACCGGTTTCGGCGCGGCATTGGGAATATACATCAGCAACAGGATTTTCGGGGCGTCCGGCTCGTCGAAAAGTTGGAGTTCGACCTGACGGCGTGTCGCAAGCCCGTTCAGGGCGCGGGCGTCCGACTCGCGCGTCACACACTTCAGGCGCGGCGAAAGCGGCGGAACACGGCCATACACGTTCGTTTCAAATGCTGCCAGAATCTCCGGACGGCGGACATCCCTCCATGTCTTCACTTCCCGCACCGCCCGCCCGTCAAAACAGAGCAGCGGGTCGGGTAGCGTGTAGGGTTTCACCTTCGCCTCATCGCTATTGCACGTCGCGATCGCCGCCTTGCGCAAGGCTGCCCTGCGCGCCGTCTCTGCCTTGCGTGCCGCCGTTGTTTCGGTTGCAGCCGCCATGACCGTACCCGTCGCCAAAATCGTCAAAACCCCCTGTGCCCATCTCCGTTTGCGCATTATGCCGTTTCCTTTCTGATAAAACCGGTTTTCCGTTTCGCTGTCACTCTAAAACAGGAGCGACTTCGGTGATCGTCACGTCATCGATATAGAGCGCCTCGCCCGGATCGAAATTCCCGAGGCGAAACATAATGTGCAGGCCGTCGGCATCGGGCCGCATGGCGCAAAAGGCCGCGGCGTTCTGCCAAACCCCGCCTGAAATCGCGTGTTTCTGAAGGTTCGCAAAGTGCAGCGACACCCCGTTTTTCATGGGCCAAGCCGTCAGGTCGAGATACGCCTCCGGGTTGACGGTGCGCATGTACACGTTCGCCGTGATCAGATAGTTCCCCGGCTTCACATTCTGCTTCCACACGACATTGGCGGAAATCCCCGGCGTGACCTTCAGCGCATAGTTGCCCTTGCAGACGGCCTCCGAAGTCCTCGTGCAGCGCGGGGGCACACTGGGGTCGTCGCCGGCGGGCGGTTTATTTTCAAACCCCGGATTCGGGAAGTGGTTGACCGTCTTGCCGGGTGCCGCGAGCGTGCGCGCCGTCCCGCGCACCATGCCCGGCAGTCCCTTGTTGTCCCCGATCTCCCGGTATGCGGCGAGGACGGCCGGATCGTGCAGGAACGGAGCCGCAGCGATCAGCGGGGTGAGCAGCAGCAACGCGCCGTCGTCGTCCCGATTGACCAGTTTTTGGCTTTGATACAAGCCTCCGAATTCGGAGGCGAGAAGTGCCGCGCTCACTTGCTTCCATTTTTCGAGCACCGGTCCGGCTCCGGCAAACTCCCGGAGCAGAGACAGCGCCTGAGACGCCGACGCGACGCCCCCTTCCGGAGAGAGGGATTCCGCGCCGCAGAGCCGCATCCGAGCCTCGGCGTACTCGAAATGCAGCAGGATGCGCTCGGCCCTCGCTTTTTCAGCCGGCGTCGAGGCGAGGCGGACAGCCTGCTCAAGCGGCGCCCGGAATGCGTCGAGCCCGCCCGGCTTCACGGCGTTCATCCAACTGAAATCGTAATAGGACATGTACACCGCGTTCCGGCTTGTGTACCACGGGGTCCGCTTGATTTCGGGCGACCGGTAAAACGCCTCGCATGCTTGGAAGTACGCCTTCAGGTACGGGGCCGCCGCCCGCCCCACGCACCGGACATACCAGTCGTCAAGGATCGCATCCGGATCGGCGGTGATGTCCTGCATCAGGCGGCTGACGAGATACATTTTCGGCCCGTCCATCGCGTTCACGAATTCGTTTTCCGCGAAATACGCGCGGCAGTGGTGGTCATGCAGGAACTTCAACATCTCCGCGTGGAGGTTGAAATAGACGCGCGGCAGATAATACTTGTTGCCCCAGCAATAATCCCAGACACCCAGGACAGAAGCTTTCTCGCTCCACTCCGTGATGGTCTTCTTATGTTTGGCCATGACATCGGGATCCACGCACGAGAACAGGTCGATCGTCAGCACCGGCACCACGTTTTTGTGCAGGGGGAAACTGGGCGGGATGTAGGTTTGGGCATATGCCAAAAGCCCGAAATATACATTCGGAAACTCTTTGGCGACCGCTTCCGCGACGCGGTTGACCCATTTGTAGTAGACTTCCGACTTGTTGTACCCTCCCCCCGCCGCGCCGTTCGCTTTTGTGCAGGCCCCGCATTCGCAGAAGCCGCCGTTGTCGTTGATGCCCAGACCGATGGAGGGCGTGTCCGGATGCTTCCGCAGATATTTCAGGATATTGTCGGTCGCGATCTCCGCCGTGCGGGGATTGGAATAACAGGGTTGCCAGTGGCAGGC
>JALHET010000170.1 GCA_022839525.1 Lentisphaerota bacterium | reverse complement strand
CACACGGACATGACCTTTAACCCGTGCGGCGAGATCGGGCTCTACCCTCAGATCGATGGCCAGTCGGGCTTCGCCTTCTGCAACCTCTGCGAGATCAACATGGGCAGCGTCGACAACGCGGAGAAGTTCCGCGCGGCCTGCACAGCCGCCGCCATCCTCGGCACGCTGCAGGCGGACTACACCGACTTCGGCTACCTCGGCGAGGTCAGCACGCGCATCGCCCGGCGCGAGGCGCTGCTCGGCATCTCGATGACCGGCATGATGGAACACCCGTTGGTCTCGTTCGACCCCGCCCTCCAACGCGAGATGGCGAAGCACATCCTCGGCGTCAATGCCGAGGTGGCCAAACGCATCGGCGTCAACCCCGCCGCCCGCGCCACCTGCGTCAAGCCCGCAGGCACCACCAGCAGCATTCTGGGCACGTCGTCCGGCATCCACCCGCACCACGCCAAGCGTTACTTCCGCCGCGCGCAGGCAAACGAGGACGAGCTGCTCGTCGACTTCTTCGGCGTGCAGAACCCCAGGGCCGTCGAGAAGTCGGTCTGGAACCCCAACGGTACCGACGTGGTGCTCACCTTCTGCGTGGAGGCCAGTCCCGACGCGCTCACCAAGCGCGACGTGGACGCCGTGGAGCTGTTGCGCAAGGTCAAGCTGACCAAAGAAAACTGGATCGACGCGGGCAAGCGGCCCGAGCTGTGCGCCCAGCCCTGGCTCAGCCACAACGTCTCGAACACGATCTCGGTGAAAGACGGCGAATGGGACACCGTCGAGGCCTTTATCTTCGAGCACCGCTACGCGTTTGCGGGCGTGTCGCTCCTGCCCGACGGCGGCGACCTCGATTACCCGCAGGCCCCTTTCTGCGAAGTGCTCACCGCCGGAGAAATCGTCGACATCTACGGGGTCGGGGCGCTGCTCGCGTCAGGCCTCATCGTAGACGGCCTGCACGCCTTTGACGACAACCTCTGGGCGGCCTGCGACTGCGCGCTCGGCCGGGGCGAGAACCTCGCCGCAGAAACCCCGAAGATTTACCCCAAGCGCGTCTTCGAGGCCATCGAGGTGGTCCGGCAGGCCAAAGTCGACTGGGTGCGCCGCGCCCACAAGTTCGCCAAAAACTACTTCGCGAATGACGTTTTGAAAATGACCCGCTGCCTCAAACGCGTCGACGCCTGCAAGCACTGGGAGGACCTCACCCGCACCGATGTGCCGGTGGACTACACCCAACTGATTGAACGGCAAGACAACACCACCGTCACGCAAACCGTGGCCTGCGCCGGCGGCAAATGCGAGATCCTCTGATACCGCCGCCGGGCTCCGAAACGCCCCCCCTTTCACGAAACTCCGCCTTGACCCTACGGACCTGTTTTCGTTATAGTGACCGCACCTTTTTGCCGGAGAGGTGGCAGAGCCTGGTTGAATGCACATGACTCGAAATCATGCGTGCCGCAAGGTACCGGGGGTTCGAATCCCTCCCTCTCCGCCAGCTAACTCTCTCCCGTCAGGGCAGCGGCACCGGCTCAACCATCAGGAAATCCGGAGGAATCGGGGATTGACTCTTTTCACTCCCTTCCCGCATAATATGCTCAGACAGAGAGACAGGAACGGTTCTGCCTCATCTGGGATGAGGGTGGTTTAACAAAAATAACAGAGGTCGTTCATGAACAGTCATCGTACCATAGCGGCGGTGGTGTTGGCGGCAGCCGTTGCATACGCGGGAAATTACACATGGGCCCCGACCATCGGGACTTCGTTCCAAGAGCCATTGAACTGGAATCCCTCCACGGGCGTGCCCGGCATGGCGGACAACGCGATTTTCCCCGCGGGCACCTATGGGGTTTCGTTCGCCGGTTCCGTGACAAACGCAACCGTGACGGTCGGCCCGGACGTGGATGCCGCCTTTGATCTGGGCGGCCAGACCTGGCAGTTGACAAACGCGTTTTCTTTCGCCTCGGGCGCAGGGACCGCGCGCTTCAGCGGCGGCACGCTGGAGGTGACGAAAACGAACACGGCCACCGGCGTGCTGACCCCGAACCCGGGCGCGAACCAGCGGCTGATCCTAAACAGCGGCACATCGCGTTTCTACGGCACCGTCGGCACCGCGTCTTCTGGGGGGGGAACCATCGAGGTGAACGGCGGCGACCACACGATGCTTAACGGCCTGAACCTCTACGCGGCCCCTGCCGGCGGCGAATCCGTGCGTATAACCGGCGGTTCGGTGACGGTTGAGGACAACTCGCCCGCACCTGCTCTCGACATGCGTCTGACACTCCTCGCATCATCAAAAGTCAAAGTGGAGGGCGGTTCGCTGACGGTAAAGACCACAACCGACTTTTACAACGACTCGACCGTCGAGGTCTACACCAACGCCACGTTCACGACCGCCCTTATCAATTTAGCCCGCAGCGGGTCGAAAAGCACCCTCAACATCCTTGGCGGATCGGTCACAAACACGGGCATGGCCATCGGGCAGACGACCGTCAACCACCAGCCCAAACCCTCGACGGGGGTCGTCTGGCTGGCCAACGGGGTTTTTCATACGGGTAGCATCACGCTAGGGACAGTATCCAACTCGGTGGGGATCCTGCGCCAATCGGACGGCCTGTTCCAGACACAGGCCCTGTCCCTTGGATCCGGAGAACGCTCGCTGGGGGTCTACACGCAGGAAGGCGGGACGGCGCGGTGCAGTGCGATCTACGCCGGAGCGGGGCCGGGCGCTCTGGGCGAAGTGGATGTGGCGGGAGGCGCGCTGACGGTACAGGGCACTGTCTACATCGGCAACGGGAACCGCGGCACCGGGCGTCTGCTCCAGTCGGGCGGCAGCGTGTTGTGCAACCAGCTTCGTGCCGGTGCGGTAGCGGGCTCGACGGGAGAGGTGTCCCTGACGGGAGGCACGCTGGCGTCAAAGGCGGAGAGTTACATCGGTTATACCGGGGGCGCATACGCGCGGATGGCCCAGAGCGGCGGAGAACTGATCGTGAGCAACAGTCTGGTGTTGGGTAGCGAGGCAGGTTCAGCAGGCGTTTTCACCAACACCGGGGGCCGCATCTGGCTGAGCAACCTCCTGTATGTGGGAAATTACGGGTACGGGCGCATGTATTTCAACGGCGCTTCGATCGAATCCCCTTCCGGCATCACCGTGGGCAACTTCGGAGCAAGCACGGGCGAACTGACGATCGCCGGCGGCCTGCTCCCGATGACGAACGCGACACTGACGATCGGCAGCCAGAGCGGCTCGCGCGGCACCGTGACGATCAGCGGCGGGACGAACCTCTTCAAGACCATCAGCACGGGCATTTACGGCAACGCCCTCTTGCGCATCGAGGGCGGATACTCGGAGACGACCAACCGCTCGATTGTCGGCTGCTTTGCGTTCTCCACCTCGCGGGTCGAGCTTGCCGGCGGCGTTCTGGCCGTGGGGGAAATCGACGGCCGCATGAATTACGCTAACCCTGTCGGCGGTTACGCCGAACTGCTGTTTGACGGCGGAACCCTGCGGCACACGGGCGACGGTTCCGGATCGCTGGTCTATGCTTTCAACAAGGCCACCCTGACGGGCCGCGGCGCGGTGATCGACACCTTCGGCGCAAACCGCCCGGTGACCCAGACGCTGAGCAACGAGACGGGCCACGCCGGCAGCTTCACCAAAACCGGCGCGGGCGTGCTGACGCTCACATCCCCTGATAACGCCTTCACCGGACGGGTAGCCGTGGAGCAGGGTGAGCTGGCCGTGTCCGGAGCCATCTATCTGACCGGCGGCGTGGCCGTGGAACCGGGCGCCACGTTAAACCTGGCGTCGGCCACGGTCCGCGACGCCATGACCGCGCCGGGCACTTCCTCGCGGATCGACGGCGTTTTGCGGCTGAAGGACGGCGGCGCGCTGACCAACGGCGTGGGCGCGTCCCTGTGCGGCGGGGGTGTGGTCACCGGCAGCGTGGTGTTCGCGGAGGGCAGCGCGTGGGCGCAAGACAAATCAGAATCCGCCGGATATACCCATCCCCTGCACGTGACCGGCGACACGGTCTTCAGGGCGGGAACCTCGGTCGCGCTCACGGGATATACCGTGGAAGACCTGAAAGCGGGCGTGCCGCTGGTGAAGGCTGTCGGTTCCGGGACGCTCCGGGTGCCCGGCCTGATCCCGGTGACGCTGGACGGCGCTTCGCACCGCTATTGGTGGGCCAAGGTGTCGAACGACGGCAAGACGCTGACCGCCGCGTTTATCCCGATGGGAACCATAATCAGGCTGTTGTGAGGTTAGCCTGCCGCCCGCGCTTCGCACGGGAATGCAAATGAGGATAACTTTGGGTGTAAGTTATAGGCAAGTATGGATGTGTTTGTTGAGGAGGTTACGGATGAAAAGAACTCTCAGAACGATTACAACCGCACTCGGCTTGGTGGCCGGAACACTCTCGGCATATGGGGAAACAAACTACTGGGATAACAACGGCGACGCGGCCGGCTTCGGAGCTGCGGGCGGAACGTGGGGCGCAGAACCCAAATGGAGCGCCGACAGCACAGGATCCTCTGCGCCAACTGTGACCGACACCACGGCCTCCGATGACCTGTACTTCGGCACCGACGTCAACGGCCTTGAGGCCGGCACCATCACAGTGGAAGGCACCGGCCAGGCCTTCCGCAGCATGACCTTCGGTGCCGCTTCCGGCCCGGTCACGCTCTCGGGCGGGACGCTCGCCCTCGCAGCGCCGGCCTCAGACGTTTTTGTCTGCAATGCCTCCAACGTGATCGAATCCGTGCTGTCCGGCCCACAGGGTCTGAGTGTGCAGTCGGAGCAATTCACCTATGCGCCCTTCCTGCCAGCCAGTCCGGCGGTTCTGTTTTCAAACGCTAACCTTTCCGCCTGCATAAACATGACGGCCATCATGTCTGGAAATTCAATCTCGGGCACATCAACGCCAGTAATCGCCTACTATTTCACCAACAGCGGCACCACCGCGACCGCGCAGATGCAGGCCGTGAACGGAGGATGGACAAAATGCGTGAAAGTCGAACTGACGCAGTCCGGCCCGGACATCGCCGGACGCGCCGTCTATGCCAAATATACCGCGCCAAACCAGCTCGGTTTTGATTTCGACGCGGGCGGCACCAGCGTCAGCATTGCCACGGATTTCTCCAACGACGCATACGGGATCAGGCAGCT
>JALHET010000169.1 GCA_022839525.1 Lentisphaerota bacterium | reverse complement strand
TTCGCCAAACATAAGCAGGCTCACGGTCATGAGCGGGATAGCGATCACCTCACCCCAACGCGGAATCAGGCTTTCGATCAGCACGTAACCGACACTGGCGAAGGCAAAGTTCACCAAGGTATTACCGACCAACAATGTAGAGAGAATCAGTGCCGGGTCGGCTAGCAACTTTTCCAGCCGCCGCCCCGCCGCGGCGTACCGGTTGCGGATGCGCTGAACCTGAATCGGCGACAGGGAGAAGAGCACGGTCTCACAGCCCGAAAAAAAGGCCGAAAGACAGAGCAACAACAAAAGAATGGCACCGGCGCCCAACGTGAAAGTAGGATTCATGGTTTAGAAACGTCATCCACAAACAGTTTGGTGCGATGCCCGCTGTTAAGGGTCTCAATCTCCATATCGCGAATCATCCAGCGGTCATCCATTTTTTTGACCCGCTGAACCCACATTTTACGCACGGGGTTGCCTTGAGGGTCGAGTTGTTGCGCCTGCATCACACACCGCAACTGCCGATCCACCCAGACGCGCACCGCCGAACATCCGGGAATCGGGGCGGGCGGCACGGTCACCAGAATGTCGCAGTCGCGCCCGTTGTGGCTCTCCCCACGCGGGGTGTCGTCAAAGCGCACATCTTTCCACCAGAGGAAGTCGAGCGTCAGATCCATCCACGTCATGTCCGTCCCGCGGATGCGCCCGGCGTACGACGGCGACTCCACCGGCGTCTGCCCGACCCCTTTATAGAGCTTGATTTGCGCGGCCTGCCCCGGAGGCCGCGTCAGCACCGCACGCTCCACCAGCGACGTGCCCGCCCGGTCCAGCAGCAGCACCTCAGCCGTGGGGGGCTTCGCGCCCCAGTCCATCATTAGCTTGAACGGCTCTTCCGCCAGCACGATCCCGCGCAACTTGCGCACGGTGAGCGTACCCTGGACCAACAGCCGGTCCGTGGGGATAAGCTTCGTACATTCCCCCAGAATCTGAGCGGCGGTGAGGGACTCCTCGTGAGCCGCAAGCTCGGTTACCGGCCGCCCAACGTCTTCCGCATGGGCCGGCAGACAGGCCAGCCCGCACAAACAAATGACCCGACAACATGTCTTCTTCAAAAGCACCCCTTTGCGCCGCCCCCGTATGGAGACCGTGCGCTGTGTTCAGTATATATCAAAAAAAGGCCTCTCCCGCAAGAAGGACGCGGGCAGGACAGGGCGCATGTCCGTTTCACGCGCGATGGACAAACTAACCTTTCCTGTTGCCCGGCACGCCAAAGGTTAAGTATGCTTATATATGGGTGAGGCAAATGGTTGGTACCGTGTGCAGAAAAGGTCTTGGCTTTTATTTCCTGACTGGAATGCCAAAGGGTTGACGGACGGTTATGTGGAAGTTCCTTAAAATCATCGGGGGCGTTGCCAAAGCTCTCTTCTGGCTCGCGCTTGCGTTGGTGCTGGCGGGATTCCTCGCGCTCTACCTCCTTGAGCGCGATATGCCCGCGCCGCTGGTGCGCCGCCTTTCCGCCGCACTTTCGTCTGACGACATCCACATGCGTATCGGACGCGCCACCTTCAGCCTGAAGAACGGCCTCCACCTCCACCGCGTCAAAGCCCTGCCCAAACGCGTCGCCGACGGGGCACTCGTTTCAGCCGATGAAATCGCCATTGATGTCTCGCTCCTGCCGCAAACGCCGCTCGCGGAACGTGTCCGCAGCGTGACGATCAGAAACATCTCTATGCCTTCCCTGCCGCCTAAAAACCCGAAACGCGATAAAACCACCCCCGATATCCCCGATCTCGTCCCCTTCCCCATCGTCATTGAAAACGCCAATGTCCTCGGCATCAAAGCCCGCCGCCTCTCGGCTACCGTCGACCTTTCGGACAAAAAAATTGCGGCAACCGATATCACAGTCCAATGGCCGGACACAGCCTTCGCCATGTCCGTCGCGGGCCATGTCACCGTCGATTTTTCCAAGCGCCTTGTCACTGGCCTGGCCAAGGGACAAGCCTTTCCGGAGAACCTCCTTCCGCTGTTCACCGCCCTGCGCGCCCGCGGAGCCATCCGGCAGATCAACTGTTTCTCTAAGATCGCGCGGCCCGTCGATGCGGAGTACACCTTCGACGTGGACATCGACACCACTGACTTTGCCATGCTGTTGAATCTCGACGTCGGCCCCTGCGCCTACCGGGGCGTGCCCATGGACTTCGCCAAAGGCACGCTGGGCATCTATGGCACCAACATCCACACCTCCGTCGTGATCGAGCCGCTCGAGGCGAGAAGCGCGGCGGGGGCACCCCTTTCCGGACGCCTGGCCTACCACGAAGAGACGGAGGGGCTTGATCTCAACGCCACGACAACCATGGACTTGGATCCCCTTTTCACCATCATCAACATCCTCAACCACGGCGAACTCAACCGGATCCGTTGCGCCGTCCCCCCCAGCGCCACCGTCAACGGAGCCATCGCGCTCTCTTCCTCCAAAAGCACCATCACCAACGACCTGACCGGCAAAGTTTCGCTCAAGGAAGGTTCCATCCTGAACTTCTTCGTGAAGGATTTGGCCGGCGACTTCTCGCTCAAAGGATACACCGCCCGGTTCGACCATGTCACCGGCACCTCCCGGAACGGAGGAAAGCTCTCCGGCGATATCACTTTCTTCTTCCCGGAATACGCCGCCACTGCCACGGTTTTCACAACCAACATTCAATTGGCCGATGTCGCCCTCGAAAACCTTTCAAACGCCTTCAATGTCACCAATGCGCGCGCGGGCCTGGTCTCCGGCAATATCCGCCTCGGCGGCTCAACCCACACGCATACGCTCGCCTCGCTCAACGGGGAGGGCCACGTCGAAATCAGCGACGGCGTCATCAACCGGATGAAGCTTTTCGCGGGGTTCACGGACTACCTCACACGAACTATCCCCGGCATCTCCTCGATCGTCAACCAGTCCTCGGGGTCGATGGATTTCACAGTCCGCGACGGGATACTCTCCACCGAAAACCTGCTGATCGAGGGCGCCCTTTTCAGCATGAAGGGAAAAGGCACCTACAATCTGGTCTCCGACAAACTCGACTTTGTCGTACGCGTCAACATCTTCAGGCAAAAAACAATCGCCGGAAAGATCACCCACTTTGTGACCCTGCCGTTTACCCGCCTCTTGCTGGAATTCAAGGTGTTCGGCTCGCTCGACAACCCGGACTGGACTTACGTCAACATTATCGAAAAGATCACGGAGGGGTTCTCCGACAAGGCTGCTCCCTCACCCTAACCCAACCTCTGAACCTCAAAAAATGCGTTTTCTCCTTCACACTTACGGCTGCCAGATGAATGTGCGCGACTCCGAAGCCGTCTCCGCGCTGTTGGCGGCCGCTGGCCACACCCCCGTTTCCCGCGAAAACGATGCCGACCTCATCATCGTCAACTCGTGCAGCGTGCGCGGTAAAGCCGAGGACAAGGCTCTGGGCAAGCTCGGCCTGCTCTGCGCCGCCAAGCGCGAACGCCCCAACCTGATCGTCGGCGTCATGGGCTGCATGGCTCAGCGCCTCGGCCCCGGCATGTTCAAACGCTTGCCCGCCCTCGACTTTTCTGTCGGCCCCCGGCGGTGCGGGGCGATCCCGCGCCTGGTGACCCGCGTCCTCGCCGGCGAGACCGGTCTTCTCGAAACCGCCAGCCCGGATGAAACGCCCGATGTGCCCGATGCCCACGCCGGATCAGGCTTTTCCGCTTTCGTCACGGTCCTGTTCGGCTGCAACCGCCGGTGCGCCTACTGCATTGTGCCTGACGTGCGCGGCTCCGAATACAGCCGCCCCGCCCGCGAAATCCTCGCCGAGATCGCCGCCCTCGCCCACAACGGCATCCGCGAAGTCACCCTGCTCGGCCAGAGCGTCATGAACTATGGACGGGCGAATCCGGTCTGGGACAACTCGGACCCTCCCAGCCCCGGCAGCTATACCGAATCCTTTGCCCGCTTGCTGGAGGCCGTCGCCGCCATCCCTGGCATCATCCGTATCCGCTTCACCTCCGGCCATCCCTCAGGCGTCACCGACCAGCTCGTGCGCGCCATGCGCACGCTGCCGCAAATCTGCCACCATCTCCACCTGCCCGTGCAGTCCGGCTCGAACCGCATCCTGCGCCTCATGCGCCGCGGCTACACCCGCAGCGATTACCTCGACGCCGTACGCCGCCTGCGCGCGGCCATGCCGGATTTCGCGCTCACCTCCGACGTGATCGTGGGGTTCCCCGGCGAGACAGAAGCCGATTTCGGGGAAACCCGCTCGCTCATGGACGACGCCGACTTTGATAACGCTTTCATTTTCAAGTATTCGCCCCGTCCAGGCACGCCTGCCGCCGACATGGAGAACGATGTTCCGGACACGGAGAAAATGCGGCGTAATCAGGTTCTGCTCGAAGATCAGGATCTGCGCGGCGCCGCCGCCAACCAGCGGCTCGTCGGAACGCTTCAAGAGGTTCTGGCCGAAGGCCCCAGCTTGCGCAACGCGACCCGCTGGTCAGGACGGTCGCCCGGCAACAAGATCGTCATTTTCGATCCCTCGCCCGGCCTGCGGCCCGGCGCCCTGGCCCGCGTACGCATCACCCGCGCCGCCCCGCAAACCCTTTACGGCGAATTGGCCAATGACCGTCCATGACACGTTTACCTGCACCGTCGAGACGCTCGCCTACGGCGGTGACGGCATCGCCCGGGTTGCGGGTCGTGTCGTCTTCATCCCGGAAACCGTTCCCGGCGAAACCGTCCGCGTCACGGTCACACAGGTGAAGAAAAATTTCGCCCGCGCGGCGGTGCTTGATGTGCCCTCCCCCTCGCCTTTTCGCATCGCCCCATGCTGCCGCGTACCCAATTCCGACACCGGAAGAGCCTGCCGTGTCCCGGGCTGCGTCTACGACCATCTCGATTACGCGTCCGAACTTCAGGCGAAACAACACCAGCTCGAAGGGTTTATCCGCCGCCTGCCCACCTGCGCGGAAACGCCCTTCCTTCCCCCATCCGCCTCGCCCCAACCGCTGCACTACCGCAACAAAATGGTGCTGCACGCTGTTGCGTACGGCGGAACCCTGCGGTTGGGCTACCGTTTGGAACCGTCGCACAGCGTGCTCGACATCTCCGTGTGCCCACTGGCCTGCAGCCCCATCAACGAGGCGCTTGCCGTCTTCCGCCGCTCCGGAGCCTTCAGAAAAACGCGGG
>JALHET010000168.1 GCA_022839525.1 Lentisphaerota bacterium | reverse complement strand
GGGTTCAGGAACCCGGAAATCCGAAGAATCGCCTTGTTTCACGCCTTGGGCGACCTGCCTATGCCGCCCGAGTACACCCACAGATTCTCGTGAAGTGCCGTTCTTTTTTCTCGGCCTTGAGGTAGACCCTCGACACCGTGGTTTTGAACACGCCCTGACGCTGGAGATAGTAGAGCGAATACCCGCGCAGGCCGCCGGGGAAGTCACGCTGGTCGATCAGGAGGCGGAAGAGCGCGTAAGCGAGCGTCAGCTTGCCGTCGCGGTCGTTGTTCTCCATCTGTTTCCAGATATACCCGAGCAGCGGCGCGTACGCGCAGCGCTCTGAGATGAGCCCTTCCGACCCGCAACGGCGGCTCTGGTAGAGCCACTGCCAACCGCCCCACGCGCTGAACACCGTGTGGATGATCGGTTTCGCGGCGTTTTCCTTGATCATGTTCTCGTTCGCCTTCGAGCCGCCCGACTCCTCCTTGATGTACCCGAAAATCTTCGGATATTTCTTTGCGAGGTCGATCAGCATCTCGACTGTCGGGGACGGGCAGGTGTTATTCACGACCGTCTGGATGATCACAGGGCGCTGCGCCACCTTGGCCTGCGCCTCGAAGTAGGCGCGCACGTCATCAAGCGTCTTGCCCGCGCTCGGCGGGCGCGTGATGATCGCGATGTTCGTCCGCGGGTACTTCTTCGCGATCTGCTCGACGGCCTCGGTCTCGCGGAGCATCTGCGCCGTGTCCACGCCGTTGCAGCCGAACGTCATCATGCAGTTCACGCCCTGCATCGCCTCGGCGCATGCCTCGTACCCTTTCACCTTCTCTTCGAAAGTCAGCAGGTCGACCGCGTCGTTCGACTGGCACCAGATCACGCCCGGGCACCCGCCGTCCGCCGTGAAGCGCACGCCACGTTTAAGCGACTCGTAGTCCACGCCGCCGTCCCCGTGGTACGGTGTGGAGAGTATCGGGAACGGGCCGCGCATCCGCTTGTCGCCGCCGCCGTCCGCCTTGGCAACAGCGGCGGACACTTTTTTCGGCATCCGCGTCGCGCATCCCGCAAGCGCCGCGCCCGCCAACCCCATTGATACAAAATCCCTTCTCTGCATAGTCTTCCCTTTCTCTACCCCTCGATCTCCCAGCCCTTGCGGTACGTCGTCTTGAGAAACGCGTTCGCGCTCTCGTCGTTCGTGATTTTCGTACCATTCCACTCAAGTTTCTTGAGTCCCGCGCGGGCTGCCACATTGCCGAGGAGCACCGCCGTAGCGAGCGGCGCGGAGTAATCGAAGTTGCAGCCGGCCGGGCGGTTCGGGTTGCGAATCGCGCGCAGCCAATCTTCCGGGTGGTTCATACCTTTCTCGCGCGGGATCGTCTTCGGCGGACTCGGAAGCTGCGTCCTGAGCGTGTCCGGGACGAACTGGAGGCCATTGCCATGCGAACCGATCGCCATGACGCCCTTCTCGCCGATATACACCGTGCCGAGGCACCCCAGATTTTGCCCGTGCTTCTTCTCAAGCTCCTCGATAATCGGCGGCAGGTTCTGATAGTCGCGTTTCAGGCAGACGCCGATTTTATTCACATGCGTCTTTTTGTACGGGATGCCATCTTTGACGCCGTCATACCAATGCAGCGTCAATGGGTCCATGCCCTTGCGCGCGGGAAATTGCCAATGGAGCGTGTTGCGCCACGTCCAACTCCCTTCCACTCCCCACTGGAGTTCGGTGGCCTCCACGCTCGTAGGATGCACCTCACCGAGGCGCAACGCCCAGAAGACGGGATCAAGGATGTGCGTTCCCATGTTGCCGATCGCGCCGTTGCCGTAGCCGATCCATGCATGCCAGTCGCGCGGATGGATACCGTTGTGATCCTCGGTCGGCGCGTAATAATCGCGCACCGGCGCGGGCCCGCACCATGCATCCCAATCCATGCCCTTCGGCGGATCGGCCTTCGGCGGATTGTACATCATCGCGTTCAGGCGGTCATTGAACGCCCACACCTCACGGATCTGGCCGATCGCGCCGCTCTGGATATACTCCACAAGGCGGCGCATGCCCTCATCGCTGTGGCCATGATTGCCGACCTGCGTCGCGACGCCGGACTTTTTCTGCGCCGCGTGCATAAGGCGTACTTCCTCGATCGTCAGCGCCATCGGCTTCTCGACAAAGACGTGCAGGCCTTTCGCCATCGCGAGGAGGGCGGGGAGGGCGTGATGGTGGTTGGGCGTCGCGATTGCGACAGCGTTGATCGCGTTCCCCATCTTGTCCAGCATCTCGCGGTAATCGTAAAAGGCCTGAATCTTCGATGTGTCCGTCGTTGGCTGATGGTGCTTCACCACAGCGCGGACCCTATTCCACCGGTTCGGATCAGGCTCGGCCATACAGACGATCTCCTCGTCCGGGCCACACATGTTGTTCAAAATGCCGTAACCGGTGCCAAGCCCCATGCGACCGCCGCACCCGATGAGCCCCAGCCGGATTTTATTCCGTCCGGAAACCTGCCCCCCGATGGAAAACAACGGGAATGCCGCACTCCCCGCTGCCACCTTCAAAAAATCACGACGCACCATCTGCACTGCCCTCCCTCCCCAAAAAACAGGCCGCGGGCGAACCGAAACATTCCGGCAAGGTGCCGGGCCCGTTTTGGAAAAGTGTCCGTGATGTCCGCCCATGTGGCCATCCTCTCACCGTCACCTGTTTCCGGCGACCCGCCAGCCGTGGCCGTCGGCGAAGTCGAGATAGCATTCCCAGTCGTAACGCGTGATGTCGTGGAGCCCTGAACGCAAGTGGTACCCCACGTTACCGGCGTGCAGCGGATGGTCCGGTTTCGGGAAGCCGTGCTCGACAAGACCGGCTTTGCCGTACAGTTCCCATGCGGGGGAGGCGAGGCGGGCGGCAGCGAATTCGCCGCGCGGCCCGGCCCAGGCGTCTTCGCTCGCGCTGGAGACGTAAAGAAGACGCGGCGCGATGAGCGCGAGGAACTGGTGCTGGTCGAACGGCATCGTCTTGTCCTTGCCGATATATTCGGCGAAAGCGGGACAGAACCAGCGCGAGGCGGGAGCCATAATCTGCTTGATCGTTTCGGATTCCCAGCACTGGATGTGGTTGAGTTTCGCGCCGCCGCAGCCCGAACAGCAGGAGACGGTCATCGCGAAACGCTCGTCAGTGGCACCCGCAACGAGCGCCGTCTTCCCGTTGCGGGAAAGCCCGACCACGCCCACATGCTTCGCGTCGATGCCCGGCTGGGTCTCGATCCAGTCCATGATGCGGCTCGCGCCCCACGCCCACGCCGAGAGGATCCCCCACTCGTCCGGCCTGCGGCCCTTCATGCTCTTGGGGCCATACACCTTGAAGACACCGCTCGTCGGCGCGTCGGGAAACATGTGGAAATCGGGCGTGAAATCGTAGTCGCACGAGGCCAGCGCCGCATACCCCCGCGAAGTGATGTATTCGGCCGGAAGGTAATAGACCGGACGCGGGGCGTCCACATCGGCGGCGGTTTCCGCAGGCCGCGGCGAGACGTGGACGAACGCGGGAACCGGTTTTTCCGACTTTGGAATCCACGCCGCGAACGTGAAGGAGGCCGCGCCGCCGGGACCCGAATACGTGCCGCGGACAACCTTCTTGACCGCCTTGCCGCCGTACACCTCTTCGTCGGCGCCGAGCTGTTCGAACTTCAGGTCTGCCGGACGCTCCACGGGCCGCACGCCGTATTCCTTTTCCAGAAAGATCCGCAGAAGCTCGGGACGGCGGACCCGCTCCCACTGTTCACGGGTCGTCACCGCTTCACCGGCGGCGGTCTTCATCAGCTCGGGGACGTTCTGCGGTTCGTCCGGCTTTTCGAAATCGGCAAAGCCGACATGTGCGGCCGCAATAGCGGCTGCGGCGAGAAATGTTTTTCTATTCATGGCTTTCGGGGTATGCGCGCCAAAGGAAAAGGAGAACCCTGCCGCCCGGAACGCGCGAGAGATTCCCTTCCTAGACGCCGGCTTTTATTCGATGCGGTGGCTTTACCGTATTCCGGCCTGTAAGGCTAAGCATGAAGCTCCCATCCCTTGCGATACGTCCGTTTAACGAAAGCCGCCGCCTCCGGAACATTCGTCACTTTCAGTTTGGCGGCGTCCCAGGTGATTTTCTTGCCGACTCGATACGCCACATTTCCCAAATGGTTGGCCTCGGTGAGCCCGCCGCTGTAGTCGAAGTTGCATGTCGTCGGCCCGCCGTTCTTGCACGCGTGTAGCCATTCCGCGTGGTGGCCGATGCTGTCCGGAATGGTTGGCGCAGGGCGCGCGAAATCCCTGAAGGTGTCCTCGGGCAACAAGATGTGCTTGCTGTAATCCGACAGCAGCATGCCCTTGCTGCCGATGAACAGGCAGCCGGAACCCCATTGGGGGATTTTCTTGTCCGTCCAGATCTGAGGTTTCATCTCACCCTGATACCAGGTGAGCTTCACCGCAGGCAAGTCGCCGCGCGGGCCGTATTCGTAGCGGGCGGACATCGAGGCCGGGGCCAGTTCGGGATGCGGCGGCGGGCCGAAGGCCTCGACGGTCAGCGGGGCATCCAGTTTCAGCGCCCAGAAGGGCAGGTCGTTCCAATGCGAGCCCAAGTCGCTCATCGTCCCGCTGCCGAAATCCCACCACCGGTACCATTTCGGCCCGGGGAAATAAACGCTGTGGAACGGCCGGTACGCCGCCGGGCCGAGGAACAAATCCCAGTGGAGGTATGGCGGAGGCGTCTGCGCTTCCTTCGGGCGGTCCTGCACAGCCAGAATGTCCTTATACTTTGCCGCCGCCTCAGGGCTCTGCAACCCCCAAGCCCGCGAAACCCAGACGTGGACTTCGGAAACCGGGCCGATCGCCCCTCCCTGGATCAGCTCCACCACGCGGCGGTAATTCGTCCCGGCGTGGATCTGCGTGCCCATCTGGGTCGCCACGTTCGCCTTCTTGGCCGCCTCGCGGATGATCCGTGTCTCCCAGACATTGTGGGCGAGCGGCTTCTCGCAAAAGACGTGCTTGCCGGCCTTGAGCGCGGGCAGGGTGGCCAGCGCGTGAGTGTGTTCCGCCGTGCTCACCACCACCGCGTCGTAATCCTTCAACTCAGCATAAAGCCGCCTGAAGTCGATGAACGTCTTGGCATCCGGATATTTCGCCGCGGCGGCATTCAGGTTCTTCTCGTTCACGTCGCAGAGCGCCGCGATGTGGTC
>JALHET010000167.1 GCA_022839525.1 Lentisphaerota bacterium | reverse complement strand
CCGGTTGAGGTAGCCAATATGGGCGGTCTCCCCCAACGGCTCGTAGGGCAGCGTCCCGGTCAGAGCCTGATACAAACAGACGCCGACGCTGAAAACATCCGACGTCTCATCGCCGCGGAACCCGTTGATCGTGATGAAGTCGGGCGCCATATAGTCGAACGTGCCCTTCCATCCGGCAGTGGACATCTGCCCCGAATCATCGCGGCGGGCGATGTCGAAATCGATGAGCTTGGTCTGGCCGTCGTTGGTCAGGAAAATGTTCGAGGGCTTGATGTCGCGGTGGGTGACCCCGCATTCTCGGGCGTGAATCAAACCGGCGAGGCACTGCTCGAAAATCTGTTCGACCTGCGGCCAGGAAAGACCGGCTGAGTTTTTCTTGAGACGTTCGTGCAGCGTTTCGCCCTCGAGCATCTCCATAACCAAACACTGCGCCTCGTCCCATTCGCCGGCATGCCAGGAGAAACAGTCGCGGTAGGCCACAATATTGGTGTGGCTGAGACGGCGCAAGATGTCGGCCTGGTCTTGAAACTTGCGCCGGAGTTTCTCGTCCTCGCCGGTGATGCGCACGACCTTGAGCGCGACGGTCTCGCCGGAAGGCTGGCCGTCTTCAGAGACATGACGGGCTTTATAGACGCGTCCCTGCGCACCGTCACCGATCAATTCGATCAACTCGTAATTGCCAATCCGCTCTTTGGGAGTGTCTTCCATGATAAATAGGGGCTAGAGGCTAGGGATCAGGGAGGGGCATGTGAAAAGAAGGATTCCGACCAGAAGGGCAACAAGGGCAAGCACGACGAGCCCTAGGAGAAAAAACCGGCGGCCGCGTTTCGGCGGGCGGACTCCCGCAGTCTGGGAAGAGGTGACCGGCGTAACGCCGCCGTCCGAAAAAGGAGTGGGCGGAGTGACCGGCGAAATCTTCTCCTCCGTCGGCTCGCCGCCCCGTTCCGGCGCAGTGCACGCCGTATCGGCCGTCTGTCCGGTTTCACGGGTGGGCGCCTCAGCCTCAAAATCCCCGTCGGACGACGGGGCTGCAACCGGCAGCGCCTGAGGCAACGTGTCCGCCACGCGCACCAAAACGACCGAGACATTGTCCTCGCCCCCGGCCTTAAGCGCCTCGTCGATCAGGGTCTGCGCCAAAGTTTCCAGCGGCGCGGCGCGGTGCTTGTGCAACACCTTTTGCAGGCGCTTGTCGCTCACCATCCTGGACAGGCCGTCAGAGCACAGGAAAAAAAGATCGTTGGCCTGGACATCGCAAGGCGTCTCTTCGAGAAGCACCGTGTCGTCCAGCCCTACGGCGCGGGTGATAACACCCCGGAACATGGCGGGGAGCGTCGTTTCGTCCGACAGGCCCGCAGCGGCAGCCACCGAGTGGTCGGTGCTTAACTGAACCAGCTTGCCGGCGCGGTACAGATAAGCGCGGCTGTCCCCGGCATGGAGCACGCGCGCGCGCGAGGGCGTCACCCGGTCAAAAACCAACACCACCGCCGTGCTTCCGCACCCGGTCAGCCCTCGCTCTTCGGTGTAAGCCTTGATCCACTGGCTAGCGCGGTTCATCGCGCGAGCCGTCAGGCGTGCGGCGGCAGCGGCCGTCACGGCGAAAGGCGCGTCCTGGGACTCCGTGAAAACCGCCTGCAGGGCATCCACCACGGCCTTGCTGGCGATCTCGCCCCCCTGCGCGCCACCCATACCGTCCGCGACGCAAAAGACCCCTTGCCCGGGAAACCGCACCAACGAGTCCTCGTTGTTTTTACGCCGGCGCCCCACGTCGGACAAAGCCGCCGAGGTGAGATACGTGAAGGGAAGTGCCATAATGTGCTCCTGATCGCGACCCTTAACCAGTCAAGTGTCACGTACTATATAAGGTTCCGGGCAGAATTGCCAGCCTCGAATCGTGCTTGGTCCATCTTCCGCTATCTGCTTTAATATTTACCTACATGAAAACGTTCTTTATCCTTTTTCTGACAACCGCATGCCTGTCTTTCGATGCGGACGCGCAAATCCGGCGCTCGCCGAGAAATCAGAATACGTTAACCTCTCGCACGCCTTCGAGAAGCGCCACCGCCCGCAACGGCAACAGCGGTCTGGGGGTTTCGACGGCTCCCAAAGAGACGCCCCGGGACACGGTCACCCGAGTCGTTTTCATGGGGCCTAAGCAAGGGTGGGGGTTTGTCAAAACCGAAAGCCCCTACTATTCTCCGCAGGGCAAGAACCTCGGCACCTTACCCGGCGGCACATGTTTCAAATACTCCGACGTAAAGGCCTCTTCAAAAAACCCCATGCTGGTCAGCGTTATCAAACGGGGCGAGGCCTGGGAAGGCCCCTACCTGCTCGACTGTACGAAAACAGCGTCTTTTGAGGGTGACCTCTCCACAATGGATCCGAACATCGTCAAAAACCTCGACGCTTATTTCACCCTCACCGGCAAGATCGATGAACGGAAAGCGGCTCTCGCCGAGAAAGCGGCCCACGCGAACCCGCATTATGCCACCGCACGCGAAACGCAACAGGCTTATCAGGCGAGTATCGCCAAGGCTGCTAAAATGACTGAAGAGGCGCGCGCGCTCACTGGCGCACGCAAGGTGAAAGCCGACGAAGCCCTGCGTGCGTTCATGTACGAGCAGGTGCGCCTCAAGGCCAAGGCGGATGCGGCGGCGGCAGCCTGCAAAGCGTGGGACAAAGCGCATCCTGCCGACCCCGCTGTGCTCGCCGCCGACCCCGATTTGCAGGCGTTGGAGAAAGAGCGCGAAGCCGTCCGCGTCACCGTGGCCACCCTCATCCCCGCCGATGAGTCCTGACGTGTTTTCGAGTTTCGTTTTGTTTTCGTGAAGCAGCCATGCTATTGTGTTCGGCACCGTACATGTGGAATATCCGTGAGGGGATGACGAAAGGAAAAATCAGCCATGCTTAAGATCTCGTTTCTGGACGCAGTGATCATTATCGGTTTTCTCGTGTCAGTGATTGTCATCGGATCGGCTGCCGCGCGGCGTTCAAGCAAAAGCGCCGCTGACTTCTTCCTTTCCGGGCGCACCATGCCCTGGTGGCTTCTGGGCGTCTCCATGGTGGCCTGCACGTTCTCGTGCGACACGCCGAACCTGGTCACCGATATCGTGCGCACGCAGGGCGTGGCCGGAAACTGGGCCTGGTGGGCTTTCCTGCTGACCGGCATGATGACGGTCTTCGTCTACGCGAAACTGTGGCGGCGTTCCGCGCTGAACACAGATCTGGGTTTCTATGAGATCCGCTACAGCGGCAAGCCCGCTGCGGCGCTGCGCGGGTTCCGCGCGCTTTACCTTGGCGTTTTCTTCAACATCATGATCATGGCCACGGTCTCGCTGGCAGCCATCAAAATCGGCCAGGTGATGTTTGGCCTTTCGCCGGTCGCCACGCTGATCTATGCGTCCGCCGGAGTCGGTATCTATGCCACGCTGGGAGGGCTCACCGGCTCAATCTGGGCCGATTTCTACCAGTACGCGGTCGCCATGGCCGGCGCGATTTTCGCGGCGGTTTACGCGGTCAACTCGCCCGACGTGGGCGGCATCTCCTCCCTAAAGGAGCTGTTCGCGAACGCGGACGTCCAGTCGAAAATGGCGATGTTCCCATCAGGCGCCGGCGGGCTTTCGGCCCTGATGACGGTGCTGATCCTGCCGGTGGCCGTGCAGTGGTGGAACGTCTGGTACCCCGGCGCGGAGCCAGGCGGCGGCGGCTACATCGCCCAGCGGATGCTTTCCGCCAAGGACGAGAAAAACGCGATCGGCGCGACCCTGCTCTTCAACTTCCTGCATTACGCGATGCGGCCCTGGCCATGGATCATCGTGGCGCTGGTTTCGCTGGTGCAGTTCCCGATCACACCCAAGGCGGAACAAGCGGCGGCCAAGGTGTGGCTCGATGCCCATCCCGCGCTCGTCGGGCAGTACGTGTCCGCGAAGGAGAAACTGCCCGAGGCCGACCGCGCCCAGGTGCGCCAATACAAAGCCGAAGCCGCCGGGGTCGGCAGCCTGGCCAAGGCGTTCCCAAAAGTGGACGACCAGTTCCTGCGCAACGATATCGCCTACCCCGGCATGATCTCGACCATGCCGAAAGGATGGCTCGGGCTGATCGTGGCCTCGCTCATCGCGGCCTACATGTCCACCATCGCCACCCACCTGAACTGGGGCTCGTCGTATGTGGTGCAGGACTTCTACACGCGGTTTATAAACCCCAACGCCTCGCCGAAACAGGCGGTGGCCGCGGGCCGCGCGACCATGCTCGCCCTGCTGGTGCTTTCGGGGCTGGTCGCACTCTGGATGCGCAACGCCAAGGATTCCTTCGACATCCTGCTGCAGATCGGCGCGGGAACCGGGCTGATCTATATCCTGCGCTGGTTCTGGTGGCGCCTCAACGCCTGGAGCGAAATCTCAGCCATGGCGATCTCCTTTGCGGTGGCCTGTTTCTTCCAGTGGGGCGCGGGGCCGCTGGGTATCGAGACCGCCATGAAAGAGGCCGGCCTCTTCGACATCATGGACTACAGCGCGTGGAAACTGGTCATCGGCATTCTCGTGACGACCGCAGGCTGGTTGGCCGTGACCTACCTGACCCCTCCGGAACAGCAGGACGTGCTGGCCCGCTTCTGCTGCAGGATCCGCCCGGGCGGCCCAGGCTGGCGCAAGGTCGAGGCAGCCTCGGACATCAAGAACGAGGCGTGCGGCTGGGATGTGCCGATGGGAGTGCTCTGCATGATGGTCGGCTGTCTGTCGGTTTGGACCGCGCTGTTCGGCATCGGGTATCTGCTCTACGGGCGCATCATGCTGGGAAGCGTGTTGTCCGTAATCGCCGTGGTCTCGACGATCATTCTCATGCGGATGGCGGGCAAGATCAAACTGAGCTGAAACGCGCGGTGCCCGCGCCCTATAACGGCTTACCTCGTCCGCCCCGGCCCGCTCAAGGCCGATTACGCAAAATGCAGTATTTTTATTGCGCATTCGGCTATGTGGCCTTTTCTCGGTTGTGCTATCCTATATCCGGTGAATGGGACACATGGCTGAAACCGGCGTCCATCCCGGCACACCGGGCGATGCGCGCGGCTGGACACCTTTCATGCGCACAGAATAATTAAGGAAAGCCTGACCATGAACAGAAGAACGTTTCTGGCGACATCCGCCATGGGGGTTATCGGCACGCTCACGGGGTGTACGGCAGCGCAGCCGCGCGGCATCTCCCCCAACAGCAAGCTCAACCATGCCTGTATCGGCGTCGGCAATATGGGCGATGCGGATATCAGCAATTTCAAGACGCACGCCGGGACGCAGATCGTCGCACTCTGCGACGTAGACAGAAATCATCTCGCCAAAGCGGCTGCGGTTTTTCCCGGCGCGCGGACCTACACCGACTGGCGTGAACTGCTGGCGAAGGAGGGCGACCGGATCGATTCGGTCAATATCGCGGTGCCAGACCACATGCACGCCATCATTGCGGCCAACGCCATGCGCGCGGGCAAGCACGTCTACTGCCAGAAGCCGCTCTGCCACGACATATCTGAGTGCCGTCTCCTCCGGGACACCGCCAAACAGATGAATGTCGTCACCCAACTCGGCGTCCAATTTTCCGCCGGGGTCGGCGACCGCATGGCCGTGGAAATGCACAAGGCCAACGCCGTCGGGATCGTGGAGCACGTTTACCTTTTCTCCAACCGCAAAGGTCGCTCGCGCATCGAAGTCACTCGCCCCGAAAAGGCCGATCCCATCCCCGCTTCGCTGGATTGGGATCTCTGGCTGGGAACCGCACCGTACCGCCCCTATGCGGAGAAGGTCTATCACCCCCTCCTCTGGCGTATCTGGCAGGATTTCGGTTCCGCCTGGCTCGGCGACATCGGCTGCCACCTCCACAGCTCCGTCTGGAAGGGTATCGGACTGACCGCCCCAATCTCGGTCAAGGCCGAGGTTCAGGAGTCGTGGAAAAACACGCCGACGCGTTTCAAAGACACCTGGCCCCAAGGCGCGCACATCACCTGGATCTACCCCGGAAACCGGAAGACAGGCGGCAAGCCGCTGACCGTGGAGTGGTTCGACGGGATGACGGGAACAGCCGCCGCAAACCTGCTTCCGCCACCGGAAATCCAAGCGCTGGCCAAAGAGGTCGGGCTGGAGAAACTCCCCGACGAGGGATCGGTGGTTGCAGGATCGGAAGGCTGGCTCCTGTTGCCGCACACTTCCGGCCCACGTCTGATCCTGAAAGACAAAGCCGCCGCCAAACCGCCCAAGCCCAG
>JALHET010000166.1 GCA_022839525.1 Lentisphaerota bacterium | reverse complement strand
GTAACCTTCGTAGCCGCCCATCTGCACCATGCCCTTGTCGCCGCATGTGCGGTCTGACGCCATGATCACGCCGCCGTACCACGGCGTGCCGCACCAGGCCGTACCCAGACGGCCGTCCTGCCATACACCCGTCACCACGTCCACGCCGCCCGCGCCCTTTACCGCCGTCACTTCCTTCACGCCCCGCCCCATGATCGTCACCAGCGGCTCGAAAGCGTGCATCCCGTACCAGTAGTACCGAGAATGGTGCTCTTCTGTGCCGCCGGGCGAATACACCACGGCCCCGCGGATCTTCCCGAATTCGCCCGCGCGCGCCGCCTGAGCGTTTTTCACATACCGCAGCGCCGACGTGGAGAAGAAAGACGTGTTGTGCTTTTTCGCCGCCTCGAACACCTTCAGCGTGTCCGCGAGCGTGTGCGCCACCGGCTTGTCGATGTACACAGGCTTCCCGCTCTTGAACACCTCCACCGCCTGCTCGAGGTGCAGGCGCCCGTCGTTGGTTTCGAGCAGCACCGCGTCGACCTTCGCGAGAAGCGCGGGGATGGAATCGACCATCTCCACGTTGTTCTTCACCATGTCCGCGAGGAACCTCGGGTACCGGTTCACGCTGCTCGGGATGTCGCGGCTGCCCCACTGGTACGCCGCCACGACCCGGAACCCTTCGTGTTCCGGCTTCTTATCCGCCCGGTTCAGCAGGGACGCGAACGCGCTCGCGTGCGAGGTGTCGATCCCGATGATCCCCACCTTCATCTCCGCCGCGCCAGCGACCGTCCCGAAAACCAGGATGCCCGCCATCAAAAGGTTTTTCATCTCTAAGCTTCCCTTCCCTCTCAAACCTCTCCTACGCCTTCATCTCCCACCCCGGCTCGTATTCGCGCGCCCAGTATTCCGCGCCGGGCGAATTCTTCGCGAGCCGTCCCGTGGCCGGATCGAGGCGCACCGTCTCGCCCGTGCGCAACGCGATGTTCCCAAGGTGTGTGAGCAGCGTGGACGTGTGCGACACGTCCGCCGGCGCGGCCGTGTCCGCGTTCTTCGCGCGCACCGCGTCGATGAAGTTGCCTATGTGCCCCTTGTCGAGTTCGCCGGTGGGGTTTGTAAAGCTCAACTGGCCGGAAGAGGAGAGGATCTCCTGACGGTTCCAGGTCTTCACCACCTTGCCGGTAATGCCTCCGCGGCGCTCCTCCGGCGTGATGCCGCGCGTCGTGAGCTGGTAGCACTCGCTGCCCGGCCCGAACACCACCGCGCCATCCGTGCCGTAGAGGACGCATCCCGTCACCCAGTCCATGTACGGTTTCGGGCAGTTCATCGACACGCCCTCCCACGTCATCATCCGGCGCCCCGGGAATTCGTACGTGATGTTTTGCACGTCGAACCACTCGAACCTGCCCTTGTCCCCGAAAAGCCCGCCGCCGCACGTGACGCGCTCGGGATATTCCGCCCCCAGCGCCCAGCGGCCGATGTCCACGAAATGCGTCGCGTTGTTCCCGCACTCGCCCGTGCCCCAGTGCTTCCACCAGTGCCAGCCGTAGTGCACCACGTCCTCCATGAACGGGCGCCGCGGCGCGGGCCCCTGCCACAGATCCCAGTCGAGCCACTCCGGCACCGCCGCCGGCTTGCCGTTCACGCCTCCGCGCCCGCACACGTACCAGCACTTCGCCCAGTAGGGCCGCCCGATGCACCCCGCCGCGATATCTTTTATCGCCGTCTGGAACTCCACCGTCGAACGCCGCTGGATGCCCATCTGGAACACGGCCCCGGTCTTCTTCTGCGTCTCCACGAGGATTTCGCCTTCCCTCGGACAGTACGAGCAGGGCTTCTCTACGAACACACCCTTCCCCGCCCGCATCGCCATGTTCGCGGCGGGCGCGTGCCAGTGGTCGGGCGTGGCGATCACCACCGCATCGATCGACTTGTCCTCCAGAACGTTGCGGATGTCCTTCTCCTGCACCGGCGTCACGGCGCCTTTGGATTTTTCCTTCACGAAGTTCGCCGCGTACTCCCGCGCCCGCGCGTCCACGTCGCACACCGCCGCGACGTCCGCGAAGCGGATCACGGTCTGCATCAACTGGTTGCCTCGGCCTTTCTCGTGACAACCCATCATCGCGATGCGCACCCGGTTCGACGGCGCGCCCGCGCCGTAAGCCCGTCCCGCCGCCGCGATCGCGAACGCCCCCGCCTTTATGAACTCCCTGCGCTTCATCACCCTCCTCCTTCGCTAATTTCAGATACCCTTCACCGTGTTTTATGATGCTAGGATACCACTGATTAGGTGTCCCGATCAATTGTATCTTTGCAACGAGAAGTTCAAATTACACACCCACAGGCGGGCCGCAATGTCCAACGGCACCGTTAAAAATGCCACAATAAGACTCATGCTGATTTGACTAGTCGTCATAATGAACCCTTTCGTTATGGTGTGATGAAACGGGCGGTCGCATCGCCCGTTGATATTTCGGCGCCTGACGCGCCTTTGGTCACGCGGAGCGTGCCGTTCGTCCCCGAACCGATGACCCTGAAATCCAGGCTTGGGCTTTCCAGACATCCGTCCGTTATTCTCCCTTGCGGAGCCAAGACTCTGTTGCGGCTTCCACGGAAGATGTCGGGCCAAAGCGATAGGCCGTCTTGCCCGGTGGCGGCGAGCCGCCGATGACGCGGCCTCGCAAGGCCCAGTTGTAAACGTTACTGGAAATCAGATTGCCCGAACCATCCCATCGCATTTCAAGAAAAACTTCATCACCTATTTTTCTCGAATACTCAACTGAACAAGTGCTGTTTGTATGAAAAATCAAGGTGTCACTTTTATCGTCTCTCCAAAATTTGCTGACGTTTCCGTCCGAGAAAAAACTCAGTGAAAAACTGCGAGCCTTATCACTTTCAGTCATCTTGTCGTCAGTGTAAACTCGTGCCCTGACACTGCTGACTCCACCGCCGGGATTGTTCAGGTTGACAGTCCAGTCTGTCAGAGTATCCTTATCCATTTTTTTGACCCATGTGTTCCCGCTGACCGTATGTGTTTCATATTGCTTTTCCCGAAGCATCTGTTCAACCGAATCACAGTGATTACTTATGTCAGCGAATAGATAATCCAGTTCCTGCGGGTGCGAACGAACATTGAACATGGCTTTCAGCCTTTGCGGGATGCGGGCAGGAAGATCATTTTGTTTGGCAGCGGACATTGCCCCATCGGTGCTGGCGACCGGCAGCCTTGATTGATCGGGAAACGGGGCAAGGGCAATCTTCTGTTTTCTGGAAATTGCATCGCGACGGGCAGCTTCGGCGCGCGAGAACCCATACTTTGATCTCGTGTAGCATGACGGCACTCCCCAGAACAGGAGGAGAGCCACAGCAGCAACAATGGCAATAATGATGGCTTGCTCTTTCACTTATCACCCCCGTCAATGTGTGTTCAGCCAGACAGAAAACGCTTGTTCCTCTGCCACTCCAAGGCGAACACCCTGCCTCTTGGCTTGGCCTTTCCAGACATCCGTCCGTTATTCTCCCTTGCGGCGCCAAGACTCTGTTGCGGCTTCCACGGAAGATGTCGGGCCAAAGCGATAGGCTGTCTTGCCCGGTGGCGGCGAGCCGCCGATGACGCGGCCTCGTTTGGCCCAGTCATAGACATTGCTTGAAACAAGGTTTCCCTGCGCATCCCATCGCATCTCCAATGACACCTTATCCTTGATACGTCTTGCATAGTCAACAGAGAAAGGGCCGTTAGTATAAACGAATAGAACCTCGCGGGAATCAGACCAACTAAAGTCACGCAGTTCCCCGCTATCAGGATAGAAACTCATCCGGAAGCTGCGCGAAGGGTCTTTCACCGTGAGCGCCGCGTCCTGATAAGCTGTCGCCTCAACGGAGCCGACAACGTTGTTCGTCCCGTGCGGGAAGATGGTCCAGACGATTGATCGGCCCTTGTCCTCCGATGTCAGCCAGACTGAGCGGCTGAACTCGTTCACCCGATAGTCCCCCGCCTTCAAGATCCGGTCGATTGATAGGACGGCATTGCTCGCGGCACAAACGAGCGGGAGCAACTCAGGCCTTTCAACGCTTAACGCGCCGGGCGCGAATGTGATTCCTTCGGGCACCTTTGCCGCCTGCGGGGCTTTCCGGCCAGTACCGGCGCCGCGATGAGCCGTCGCGGACGATTCGCCGGACGCCGGGGGTTTGCCCGCCGCTTCAGGCACAGCGTCCGGCGCACTCTCGACCGCCGTCCGTTCATTCGGAGCAACCGCAAGGTGTACGCGCGGTTTTCTGTGCGCGCCCCTCATGACAAAGACCGCAAGCAGAAGCCCCGCTGAGAACAGGACGGCCACGGATGTTTTTAATTTGTTTTTCATCAAAAAACCTCAATGTGTGTTCAGCCAGTTCGAGAAGACCCAAGGGGTGCTCACGCCGGAAGCGTCCATCGTGTAGATATTGACGCTCTCGCCAATACCGATGGCATAATCCGTGCAGTTGTAATTGAAAAGGTTGTACCATGGCGGGTTGTCGTCGCTTGCCTTCACCTGCGGCAAGGCAAGCGACAGAAAGCTGAAGGGGACGGGATACTCTTTCCATCCGGACGGCAGGTGCCCCCCCACTGCACCGGCCCCCAAGCGGACGTCACCCGCACAGTTTCCGTTTTTGGGAATGGAGGGCCAGAAGCCCACTTCCTGCAAATACGAACGCAAATCCATGGGAATGAGTTCTCGTGCATAAACATCCAATGAATACCGCCCCCAGCTATGTCCGATGTCAATGTTCTGTAAATCCCCCTCGTCCGCATATAATCCGACCTTCGCGTCATATACATAGACGGTCGTCTTGAATCCTGAATCCGTGCCGCCGCAGGCAAAGGTAAACTCCGTTTTGGAAGCCCCCGCCGAAACACTCCGGTTAACGGTCCGGGTCAGCTTTTCAGAGCCTTCGCCGTTCTGGAGAGTCCAGCCGGCAGGAAGTTGGCTCTCGGAAAGACTAGGCGTGAGCGTTGCCCGCACCGTGACGGGAATGACGGGAAACTCCATCGCTTGCGCGATCGGAACGACGAAAACGCGAGTCTTGAGATTCCCGTCGCCATCGTCCATCTCCGCAAGGTTCGCCATAGAGTCCGGCTCAATAGCCTCCACCCTCGGCACGATGATCCTGCCTTGTTTGCCGACGGTGATGTCCGTGTCGTTGCCGTGCCTCTCCTCGGTCAGCAGGCCGTACGGGTCCTCGACGGTGAACGCGCCG
>JALHET010000165.1 GCA_022839525.1 Lentisphaerota bacterium | reverse complement strand
GAGGATGCGGCCAAGATCAACCACGCCGCAAGGTTCAGCGGCGTGGATTTTAACCGGTGCGGAACGCCGCTGATGGAGATCGTCTCCGAGCCAGACCTGTCGTCGCCGGAGGAGGCAATGGCCTATCTGCAGTCGTTGAAACAGATTCTGGTTTATGCGGGGGTGAGCGATTGCAACCTCGAAGAGGGGAACATGCGTTCGGACGTCAACATCAGCGTGCGTCCCGAGGGGCAAGAGGCGCTCGGCACGAAGGTGGAGATCAAGAACATGAACACCTTCAAAGGGATTTATGCCGCGCTGGAGTATGAGATTGCGAGGCAGTTGGGTGTGGTGAGGCATGGCGGTGTGATTGTGCAGGAGACGAGACGCTGGGAAGCGGAACTGGGCGAAACCCAGTCTATGCGCTCGAAGGAGAACGCGCACGACTACCGCTATTTTCCTGAGCCTGATCTGGTGCCGATTGCGTTGAGCGCAGAGCAGGTCGAGTCCTGGCGCGTCCTTCTGCCTGAGCTTCCCTCGGTGCGTCGCGTGCGGATGATGGCAGAATACGGCATTCCCGAGTACGATGCGGGTGTGCTGGCGGATGTGAAAGAAAACGCCGACTTCTTCGAGGCTGCGGCACGGCTGTGCGGTCAGGGTCAAGGTAAGGCGGTGTCCAACTGGTTCATGACGGAGATCATGCGGCTGTTGTCCGAGACGGGCAAGACCATCACGCAGTGCGCGCTGACGCCTGAGGCGTTAGCCGAATTGGTCACGCTGGTGAACAGGCGTATGATCAATGGCCCGACCGCCAAGGAGCTGTTGCCCGAACTGTTTCATGACGGCGGAATGCCGGGTGTTTTGGTGCATGAGCGCGGGTTGGGGCAGGTGAGCGATACCGGGACGCTGGAGGCGTTTGTGGAACAGGCGATCCGGGAAAACCCTAAAACGGTTGAGGATTATAAAGCCGGGAAAAAGGCGGCGGCGGGATTTCTGGTGGGGCAGGTGATGAAGCTGAGTCACGGCAAGGCTGCCCCGCAACAGGTCGGCAAGCTGGTGGCGGAGAAGTTGGCGGAGCGGGTTTAGCGGGCGGCAACACGTTTAGAGGAGAACGATTGTGACATCAAATGACGATTATGTCGTGCAGCTCTTGCAGGAGCAGGGGTATGTGTCGCCTGCGCAGGTCGAAGCGGTTCTGAACTCGATTAAGCAGGAGGGCGAGACGACGCTCGACATTTTGATCCAGACGGGCGTGGTAACGGAAGATGATGTGCTGGCCATGGTTGCCGCACAGTTCGGCATGGAATACGTGCATGTGGACGCGGATGCCATTGACCCTGCGGTCAGGGATGTGATTTCGACGGAGGTGGCACGCAAGTATGGCGTAGTGCCCGTCCAGTTCTCGGACGGTTCGGTGACTGTCGCTCTGAGCGATCCCATGGGCTATGACACGGTGGACAGTCTGCGCTATGTGCTCAAGATGAATGTGGAAGCCGTGGTGGCGCCGCGCGCCGAGGTTAAAGCCGCCATCGATAGCCTCTACCCGGAAGACTTCGAGAGTATCTATGGGGCGATGTCGGATAGCGACATCGATGTGACCGAAAAAGAGAAGGTCGGGGACGGGTCGGAAGCTTCTGATTCGGATGCGCCGGTCATCCGGCTGGTCAGCATGATCATTACCGAGGCGTGCAAGATGCGCGCGTCGGATATCCATCTGGAACCGATGGAGCGGAATTTCCGCGTGCGGTATCGCATTGACGGCGTGTTGCGGCAGGTGGACACTCCGCCCAAGCGGCTTCAGGCGGCGATCCTCAGCCGCGTGAAAATCATGTCGAACATGAAAATCTCTGAAAAACGGATTCCGCAGGACGGACGTATTCAAATCAAGGTTCAGGGACGAGATCTCGATCTGCGCGTATCGTCGGTGCCGACCAATCACGGCGAAAGCATCGTCATGCGTATCTTGGACAAATCGAACCTCGCGTTGGGGTTGCCGCAGTTGGGGTTCCTCTCGGACGACCAGACCAAGTTTGAGCGCCTGATCAGTCTGCCCGACGGCGTGTTATTGGTGACCGGGCCGACAGGATCCGGTAAAACGACCACGTTGTATGCCTGTCTGGGGCAGATCAACCTTCCTGACCGTAAGATCATCACGGTTGAAGATCCCGTGGAGTATCAGATGTCCGGGATCAATCAGGTGCAGGTGAATAAAGATGTGGGGCTCGACTTTTCCGCCGCGCTCCGTTCGATTCTGCGTCAGGCTCCGAACATCGTGATGATCGGTGAAATCCGTGATGCCGAGACCGCCGACATCGCCATGGAGGCCGCGCTTACCGGCCATTTGGTTTTCAGCACGTTGCACACGAACGACGCGCCGAGCGCGGTGACGCGTCTGTTGGATATTGGCGTCAAGCCCTTTCTGGTGGCGTCGGCGCTGCGTGCGGCGATGGCGCAACGGTTGGTGCGCGCGATCTGTGAGAAATGCCGCTCGGCGTATGTGCCGACCGATCGCGAGATGAAGATGCTGGGGGCGATTTCCAAGAATGTGACCACCGCACAGATGTATAAGGGAAAAGGGTGTCCGGCATGCGGCCAGTCTGGCTACAAAGGACGCAAAGGCATCTTTGAGATTTTCCAGATTGACGACACGATCCAGCGTTTGATTTTCGACCATTCGCCCGCGACGGTGCTGAGGGCCCGTGCGCGTGAAATGGGGATGCGGACGTTGCGTGAGGATGGCTTGTTAAAAGTGGCTTCTGGCATGACCACGCTCGAGGAGGTTTTACGGGCAACAATGGGAGACGCAGACTAATGAATTCAGAAATCAACATGACGGAACTGCTGCAGGCAACGGTTGATGAAGGGGCCTCCGATCTGCATATTCGCGTCGGCGTGCCGCCGATGTTGCGCATTCACGGGCATTTGACGCCGCTGGACAGCCCTCCCCTGACGCAGGAAGACACTGAGGCGTTGGCGCGGGCGATCACTGCCGACGATAAGTTGCAGGAGATCGAACGGTGTGGCGGCGCGGATTTTGCTTTGCCTTTTGGCGATCTCGCGCGTTTTCGTGTCAGCGTATTCAAAGAACGGGGGCATTTTGGGGTCGTTTTGCGCCAGATTCCAAACAAGTTGCTCTCCCTTAACCAAATCGGCCTGCCGGAGCAAGTGAAAGAGTTGCTGTTCAGGCCGCGCGGACTGATTCTCGTGACAGGACCGACGGGATCGGGCAAGACCACAACGCTGGCCAGTATGATCGATATCATCAACCGAGAGCGCGATGTGCACATCATTACGGTTGAGGATCCGATTGAATACTATCACCCGCACAAAAAATCGGTGGTGACCCAGCGGGAGATTGGTCATGATGTGACGAGTTTTGCCGAAGCCATCCGGCGCGCGTTGCGCCAAGACCCGGACGTGATCCTGGTCGGTGAAATGCGCGACCTTGAAACCATGCAGGCGGCGATCACGGCGGCCGAAACCGGCCACTTGGTTTTTGCCACCTTGCACACCACAGGGGCGGCGGCGACCGTCGACCGCATTGTCGATGCGTTCCCGACCGACCAGCAGGAACAGGTGCGTACGCAGCTTTCAGTCGGATTGGTGGCGGTGATCTCGCAGTTGCTGCTGGCCCGTGTGGACAAGCCTGGCCGCGTGGCCGCCTTTGAAATCATGATTTCCACGCCGTCGATCCGTTCGCGTATCCGCGATAACAAGACCTTCCAGATCTCTTCCGATATTCAGACGGGCGCGAAGTTCGGCATGATTTCGCTGGATTCGCACCTGATGGAGTTGTATCTCAACGGGTTGATTTCTTACGAGGATCTCGTGACCAAGTCGCAGGATCCGGACACGCTGGTTCAGAAATTGAAGGATGAGCTTCAGGCAAGGAGGTAGGAATGGCTGAGACGTTAGCACCGGTAGCACACTCCTACAATCCGCTGCTGGATCTGGTCATCAGCAATGGGATCATCGATCAGCAGCAGGCCGACGAGTTGCGCGAGGAAAAGAAGAACACGGGGAAGTCCATCCGCACGCTGCTGATTAACAACGGATACGTGAGCGAGGACGACCTGTTGGGTATGATGGCCGCCTATCAGGGGTGTGATGTGGTCGACCTTGCGATCATGTCGCTCGACCCCGACGTGATTCAGGGCATTCCGGCCAGTGTGGCACGCATGTATAACGTCCTGCCTGTTTATGCGACGGCGGGTACCATCACGTTGGCGACGAGTGATCTGATCGATCCGCATGTGATGGATGAGCTGATGTTCGTGCTGACCAAGGACGTGCAGTTCGTACTGGCGCGTGAGAATGATGTGCGGACGCGCGTGGCCGAGTATTACGGGGACGAAAGCGCGACGGTCGCGGACATGCTCAACAGCCTCGAGTCGGATTTGGCATTGGACACGTCGCTGGACGTGGATGACACGGATGACAAAAGTCTGGAGTCTGCCGCTGCGGCCGCTCCGGTGATCCGCTTTGTGAATCTGGTGTTGTATCAGGCAGTCACCGACCGCGCATCCGATATTCATTTTGAACCATTCGAAACCGAGTTCAAGATCCGGTACCGTGTGGACGGTGCGTTGTATGAGATGTCGCCGCCGCCCCGCCGTTTGGCGTTGCCGATTATTTCGCGTATCAAAGTGATGTCCGGGTTGAATATCGCGGAGCGGCGAATTCCGCAAGACGGGCGTATTGCGCTGACGGTGGCGGGGCGTTCGGTAGATCTGCGTGTTTCATGCCTGCCGACCGCCCATGGCGAGAGCGTGGTGCTCAGGGTGCTGGACCGCAGTGTGGTGTCGCTGGATATCGAGAACATCGGGTTGCCGGAGGATATCTTTGAAGAGCTGACCATGGACATCGAGAAGCCGAATGGGATTCTCATTGTGACGGGGCCGACCGGATCAGGTAAAACCACCACGCTCTATTCATGTCTTCGGCGGATCAACACCATTGATCAGAAGTTGCTGACCGCCGAAGAGCCGGTCGAGTATAACATGGACGGGATTGTCCAGGTTCAGATCAACCCGAGTGTGGGAAACACGTTTCCCAAGGTGTTGCGTGCGTTTTTGCGACAAGACCCGGACATCATGATGATCGGTGAAATCCGCGATTTTGAGACGGCCGAGATCGCCGTGCAGGCATCGCTTACGGGGCATTTGGTTTTCAGCACGTTGCACACCAATGATGCGGCCGGCGCGGTGACTCGTCTGATTGACATGAATGTGGCGCCTTATTT